>JAFAHL010000400.1 GCA_019237215.1 Hyphomicrobiales bacterium
ACATCATGGCGCGCGATTTCGAAGATCATTGCTGGAAGGACGTCATCGATGCCGATACCATCCAGATCTACCAGGCCTATCGCCGCAAGATCTACGTCGGTGACAATCCGGCGGTGCTCGCCATCGACCTCTACAACAAGGCCTATCGCGGCGGCGACCGTCCGGTGAAAGAGGTCGACCGCGAATTCTCCGGCTCCTGCGGCGAACACGCCTGGAAGGCGATGGCGCCGACGCAAGCGCTGTTCGCGGCGGCGCGCCGTGCCGGGGTGCCGATCATCTACACCACCCGCCATGTCGACACCGGCGGCGTGCATTCGACCAACCGCAACATCGGTCGCGAAACCGGCGACACCTACGGCATCAAGGCTGAGCTTGCGCCGGCGCCGGGCGAGCTCGTGATCTACAAGGAGCGCGCCTCGGCCTTCTTCGGCACGCCGTTGATCGCGCATCTGCAACAAAAACGCATCGACAGCCTGATCATTTGCGGCGAAAGCACCTCGGGCTGCGTGCGCGCCTCGACCGTCGACGCCTATTCCTACGGCTTGCACAATGTGGTGGTCGAGGAATGCACCTACGACCGCTCGCTCATCACCCACAAGGTCAACCTGTTCGATCTGCATCACAAATACGCCGACGTCATGCATATCGAGGACGTGCTCGCGCATCTCGACAACCTCGCGCGCGGACGCAAGGTCGCCTGACCGCGGTATTCGTTGGTGCTGACCGCCGGAGAGAAAGCATGACCGCGACGGCGCTCGATTCCATCATCTTTTGCGACATCTTCAGCACGCCGCAGATGCGGCGGGTTTTTTCCGACGAGACGAGAACCGGCTATTGTCTCGATTTCGAGGCCGCGCTCGCCCGCGCGCAAGCGCGCCTCGGCATCGTTCCCGAAAAGGCCGCGCGCGAAATCGTGCGTCAGTGCCGGATCGAGAACATCGACTTTGTGCGCCTGAAGAAACAAACCGAGCGCATCGGCTATCCGATCCTGGGCATCGTGCAGCAAATCGTCGAGCTTTGTGCCGACGGTCTCGGTGAATGGTGCCACTGGGGCGCCACCACGCAGGACATCACCGACACCGTGGCGATCATGCAGATCCGCGCCGCGCTCGAGCTCGTCGAACAGGACATGGAGGCGATCGCGACCGCGCTCGCGGATCTTTCGCGGCGCTATCGCGATACTCCGATGGCCGGCCGCAGCAACCTGCAGCAAGCAGTGCCGCTCACCTTCGGCTTCAAGACGGCGGCGTTGCTCGCCGCGATGCAGCGCCACCGCGAGCGGCTGGCGCAGCTCAAGCCCCGCGTCCTGGTCGGCGAGTTCGGCGGCGCGGTCGGCACGCTGGCATCGCTCGGCGCTGACGGACTCAAGGTGCAGGCCGCGCTGATGCAGGAGCTCGACCTCGCCCAACCGGAGATCGCCTGGCACACGGTGCGCGATCGCATCGGCGAGGTTGCCTGCTTTCTCGGGCTCTTGACCGGCACCCTCGGCAAGATTTCAATGGACGTGAAGCTCCTGATGCAGACCGAGGTCGCCGAGGTCTACGAGCCCTTCCACGAGGGGCGCGGGTCGTCGAGCACCATGCCGCAGAAGCGCAATCCGATCTCGTGCCTTTATATCCACTCGACCGTCGCGCTGGTACGCCAGCACGTCGCCGCGCTGCTCGAAGCCGCCGTGGCCGACCACGAGCGCTCGACTGGCCCGTGGGAGATCGAATGGATTTCGCTGCCCGAAATCTTTCTCCTGACCTCGGGCGCACTCGCGCAGACCAAGCTCATGCTGTCCGGACTCGAGGTCGACGCCGAGCGCATGCGCGCCAATCTCGACCTCACCCGCGGCATGGTCGTGTCCGAAGCCGTCATGATGGGGCTTGCCCCGCATCTCGGCCGTCAACGGGCGCACGATCTCGTCTACGATATTTGCCGCAAGGTCGCGGCGAGCGGGGAACCACTGGTCGACCTGTTGGCGCAGGATGCCGATATCTCCCGGCATCTCGCGCGCGCGCAGCTCGAGAAGATGTGCGACCCCGGCGCCTATCTCGGGCTCGCCGGCGAGATGGTGGACAAGGTGCTGGCGCGCGAGGGCCGCGGCAAGAGTTGATGGAAGGACTTAAGAGGAGAGGGACGCGTGCAGATGTACATGGCGGCGCCGGCGATCGCGGCCGCAACTTCAGACCGGAAGAATCAAGCTGCTGGCGGTCACGAACAGCGTCCGCGCCCCTGCCGCGCCCGATGAAATGATCAAGCCGATGCGGTGATATCGCCATGAAGGTCGAAGGAAAGGTCATTGTGATTACGGGCGCCGCGCGCGGGATCGGGCAGGAATACGCGCGATATTTCGGCAGCCTCGGCGCACGTGTCGTCATCGCGGACATCAACGACTGCGCGCAGACGCTCGAGCTCGTGCATGCGGAAAAGGGCACCGCGGTCTGCGCCAAGCTCGATGTCGCGAGCGCCACCTCGGCGATGGAGATGGCGCGGACCGCGCTCGATGCGTTCGGACGCATCGACGCCCTCATCAACAACGCCGCGCTTTACGGCGGCCTCAAAGGCGGCCGATTCGACATGATCACCGAAGCCGATTGGGACGCCGCGATGGCCGTGAACGTCAAAGGCATCTGGAACTGCTGCAAGGCCGTCGTGCCGGCCCTTCGACTGGCCGGTGGCGGCAGCATCGTCAACATGGCCTCGCTCGCCGCCACCTACGGCATGCCCTACGGCCTGCACTATACGACGTCGAAGGCCGCCGTGATCGGGCTCACCCGCGGTCTTGCCCGCGAACTCGGCCGCGACAACATTCGTGTCAATGCCGTCGCACCGAGCGCGGTGTTGACCGAGGGAACGCGCGAATTCTTCGCGCAGAAGACCGACAAGGCGCTCGATACCATCAGGACGGGCCAGGCGATCGCCAGAAATCTGACGCCCTCAGATCTCCTCGGGGCCGTGCACTGGCTCATATCCGATTCAAGTCAACTGGTCACGGGACAAACGATCGCCGTCGACGGCGGAACCGTCATGCATTGAGCGGCCCGGGCGTCCGCGCCTCCCCCATCGCGAAACATGTTCGTTCAACGCTTGCCGCGGCGCGGTTCAGGCCTCGTCGGGCGAAAATCTCGGCGGGCGCTTTCCGCGCAGAGCCGCCGCGCCTTCCGGCGCTTCGTGGCCGCCGAACCCGAGGAATTCCATGCCGAGCGAAGCATCGAAGATCGGCCCGGCTGCTCGCAGCCAATTGTTGAGCGCGTACTTGGTCGAGCGTATCGCGTTCGGCGCGCCCTCGGCCAGGCGCACGGCCACGTCCATGGCTCGGGTTTGCAGGTCCTCGTCGGGCACCGCGAGCGAAACGAGGCCGATGCGTTCGGCCTCTGCACCGGTGACCGGCTCGCACAGCAGCAGATGGTATTTGGCCTTGGCCATGCCGCACAGCAGCGGCCAGATGATTGCCGCGTGATCGCCGGCGGCGACGCCGAGCTTGGTATGACCGTCGATCAGGCGGGCGGACGCGGCGGCAATGGAGATGTCGGCGAGGATGGCGAGCGCCAGCCCCGCGCCCACCGCCGCGCCGTTGATCGCCGCGACAACCGGTTTGCTGCAGTTGATGAGGTTGTAGACCATGTCGCGCGCTTCCTTCCACACGCGCATGCGGGTGTCGACATCCGCGATCATTTTGTCCAGCAAGTCGAGGTCACCGCCCGCAGAAAACGCCTTGCCCGCGCCGGTCAGCAAGACCGCGCTCACGCTCGGATCGGCATCGATGACGCGCCAGATCCCGGTCAGTTCGGAGTGCATGCTGCCATCGGTGGCGTTGAGCTTGTCCGGCCGGTTCATGACCACGCGAAGCACTCGCGGATGCGGCCGATCGATCAACAGCCGCGAAAAGCGCGCATAGTCTTCAGCCATCTGTCGTTCTCCAATCGTCGCGGATCACTTGGCAGCCGACGTCGACGGCGGGGAACCTCACGCACGAACACCTAGCGTTGGAGGTTGCCGATCGAGGCGGGCTGGGGGACAACGCTGCAAGAACAATCGCTGGCGTCTGACCTTGCAGCGGGCGCGCCCCGCAGCGCGCGGCTATCTTGGCGCGCTTTGTTCCAGCGCCTCAACATGATTTATTCTGCGAGCGGGTGCGGCTGCGATGTCCCGCCGCCGACGGCGAGGTCGATTGACGGCCTTCGGCCGATGCGAATACTCTCGGCCCCGCTTCAACGAGCACGGGTCATGTCCTTCATTTTGCGAGTGAATTTTTGCAAGGCGGTGGCCGTCTGCGTCGCGGCCTTGGCGGGGCTTCCGCTCGCCGGCGCGCGCGAGTTCCGCGTCGCCGACACCCAGTCGGAAGACTATCCCACCGTGCAAGCGCTCGTGTTCATGGCCCGCGTGGTCGAGGAGCGGACCGGCGGACGCCACCACATTCGCGTGTTCCATTCGCGTCAGCTCGGCGAAGAGAAGGACACGATCGAACAGACGCGGGTCGGCGCCATCGATCTCAACCGCACCAATGTCGCGCCGATCGGATCATTGATCCCGGCAGCCAACGTGCTCGCACTGCCGTTTCTGTTCCGCTCCTTCGATCATCTTCACAAGGTGCTCGATCACGAGATCGGTGAGGAGATTCTGGCGAGTTCCCAGCGCCATGGTTTTGTCGGCTTGACTTTCTACGATTCCGGAGCGCGGTCGATTTACAACGGCATGCGACCGGTTCGCACGCTGGCGGACATGAAGGGCTTGCGAATTCGGGTCCAGCAATCCGACCTGATGGTCGACATGATCCAGGCGCTTGGCGCCGAACCGATCGAGCTGCCTTACGGGCAGGTGGCGACGGGGCTCTCCACCAAATTGATCGACGGCGCGGAAAACAATTGGCCTTCCTACGTCACCACCGGCCATTACAAGCTCGCTCCATACTACACCTTGACCGAGCACACGATGAGTCCCGAGCTACTTGTCATGTCGCCGCGCGCGTGGGAAAGCCTATCGGCCGAGGACCAGGAGATATTTCGGGACGCCGCGCGAAAGTCGAGCGCTTTCATGCGCGACCTGTGGAGCGGATTGGAGGAGCGCTCCCGCCAGCAGGCGCGCGCGGCCGGCAACACGATCATCGCCGATTTCGACCGAAAGCCGTTCGAGCATGCGATGAGCGCGATCTACGAAAAGACGGTGTCGGATCCGGGCTTGCGCCAATTGATCGAGCGTATTCGCAAGGTTCAATGAGCCTCGATTTGGTTGCCCTCAAGGACGAACAACCGGCGGCGCGAAATGCGCGGCCGCGGCGAAGCCTTGATCTAGAGACCGAGAGCGTTGTGCGGGTGCTGCCGATCAGGTGGCGCCTGTTCTCGATCGCCGCGCTCAATGCGGCGGTCGCTTTCATTCTGGCCGCGTTCATCTGGAACGGCGCCAACGTTCTCAGCCGCGCCTGGGACGACGTGCGAACGGTGCGCGAATCCGACAAGCTTCTGGTTTTGCTCGAAAGCGAGGCCAGCCGCCTGCAGAACCTGATCCATCGCTACATCAATCAGCCGAGCCAGGAGGTCCTTACCGAAATTCTAGGATTGCACGGCGAGGTTCTAAGTACGCTGCGCAACCGCGGCGCGATAGACCCCATTCTATCGGGCTCGGCCGACGAGCTGCGCACCGTGACGGAGCGGTTTCTTCAGGGCTTCGGGGAAGTCCGCGCGCTGCAGACCACGATCGCGCATACCTATGAGAACGAGGTGCTCAAGCCGGCACGGGAGATGGCGGGGCTTTACGCCATCATCGAGGGCGCCATCGGCGCGCGCGACGCCTTGTTGTTGCCTTCGCTCGGAAAGTCGCGCGAGGCGTTCACCGCAAGCCTCGTCGCCGCCAATGCGTTCTATCTATCGCTGGCTTCGGATGCCGCCGACGAGGCGCGCAGGAACATCACCACCGTCGAGCAGACCATCCCGGTGATGATCGATCTCGCGGAGAACAGTCTGCAGCGCGCGGCCTTGACCGCGCTGGCCCAGCGCGCCGCCGCGTTCGGCGACGGCTTGAAGACGCTGGCCGAGCAATTCGCGATGCGCACCAACCTGCTGAAAACCGCAATCGACGACAACCAGGCCGCCATGATTTCGGTGATCAACAAGCTCTCCGCCCAGATGACGCTGCGCGAACTGCAGGCGCAAGGAAGCTTCGATCATACGCTGGCCAACATCTATCAGAACGTGGCTCTCGTGGCGGTGATTTTCTTGACGTTGATCGTGGTTATCGGCGCGCTGATCGCCCGCAGCATCATTCTC
The DNA here is from genome assembly GCA_019237215.1 of Hyphomicrobiales bacterium. Taxonomy (GTDB): domain Bacteria; phylum Pseudomonadota; class Alphaproteobacteria; order Rhizobiales; family Xanthobacteraceae; genus VAZQ01. The sequence continues at coordinate 6,249 of JAFAHL010000400.1, forward strand.
CCGCTTAAAGAAATCATGGCCGCGATGCACGGCGTCGTCTCCGAAAAATACGACGAGCCCATTCAAGGAACGCATGCCCGCGACGAAATCGGCGAAATGGCGCGCGCAGTCGCGGTGTTTCGCGAAAATGCCATTGCCAAGCGCAAGGCGGAGGACGAGTTGCGGGCGGCGAAGGATCGCGCGGAGAAGGCGCTCGACGACCTGCGCGAGGCGCAGCAAAGCCTCATCGCCGCGGAAAAGCTCGCGGCTCTCGGTGGCCTCGTCGCCGGCGTGGCGCATGAAGTCAACAATCCCATCGGCATCAGCCTGACGGTGGCGTCGAGCTTCGCCCGCAGGTGCGAGGAGTTCGCAAAGGAGGTCGATGCCGGCCCGCTGCGGCGCTCGCGGCTCGGCGAATTCCTCGAGGGCGGGCGGGACGCCGCCAACCAGCTGGTCGCCAATCTCCAGCGGGCGGGCGAGCTGGTGCAATCGTTCAAGCAAGTCGCCGTCGACCGCAGCCATGCGGACCGACGCCCGTTCGATCTGCGGGAATCGACCGATCAAATCGTCGCCAGCTTGCGCCCCGTGCTCAAAAAATCGCAGATCACGCTGACGGTGGACGTGCCGGCCGGCATCATGATGGACAGCTATCCGGGCTCGTATGGGCAAGTCTTGACCAACCTGTTTCTCAACAGCGTCGTGCATGCCTTTCCCGACGGCCGCGCCGGAAGCGTCATCGTCGAGGCGCGGCAGGTCCGCGACGACGTCGATATCTTCGTGTCCGATGACGGCGTGGGCATGAGCGAGGAGATCCAACGACGCGCGTTCGACCCCTTCTTCACGACGCGCCGCAACGAGGGCGGAACCGGCCTCGGCCTGCACATTATCTTCAATCTGGTGACCCAGCAGCTCGGCGGTCGACTGGCCTTCGAATCGCGACTCGGCTGGGGTACACGGTTTCGCATCACCCTCCCGCGCGTAGCGCCCGGCGAAGCTCCGCCGGCGCAGGCCGCACAATGATGGACAAGGCGCATGGCTGAGGACGACATCGTCCACCTGATCGACGATCCGGGCGACAGGACTCCGGAACAAGGCCCGCGTTGGAAGATCGCCGTGATCGACGACGAGCCGGCCGTGCACGACGGCACGCGTTTCGCGCTCAGCGACTATCGTCTGAATGGACAAGGCCTTGAAATCCTCTCCGCCTATTCGGCGGCCGAGGGCCGCGAGCTCATGCGCCGGCACGCCGACGTCGCCGTCGTCCTGCTCGACGTGATCATGGAGAGCGACACCGCCGGGCTCGGACTGGTCGAATACATTCGCAACGATCTCAAGAATGAGACCGTGCGCATCATCCTGCGCACCGGTCAACCAGGCCAAGCGCCGGAGCGGCGCGTCATCGTCGACTACGATATCAACGACTACAAGGCGAAGACCGAACTCACGGCCGACAAGCTGTTCACGTCTTTGACCGCGGCGCTGCGCAGCTACCAGCAACTCCAGCGGATGGTGGAAACGCGCCGCGGGCTCGAAATCATCATCGAGGCGGCATCGACTTTGTTCGACTTCAAGTCGATGCAGCGGCTGGCCGAAGGCGTTCTCACCCAGATCGGGTCGCTGCTCAATGTCGAGTGCGCCGGAATTCTAGTCTTGCGTGAGGCTCAAAACGCCCGCGAGACGTTCTCGGTGCTCGCCGGGTCGGGTTGCTACAGCCGTTTCATTGGCACCGACGTCTCGCAAATCCTCGAGCACGACCTACGCCAGCTGGTCCAGGAGGCGTTTGCCCGCCGCCATCACGAGTTCTCCCCGCGTCGCTCGGTCCTCTACATCAGGACGGTGAGCGGCCGTGAAGTCGTCGTCGTGCTCGAGGCGGCGCGACGTCTCTCCAGCACCGACCGCACGCTGGTCGAGATCTTCTGCAGCCGGCTGTCCATCGCCTTCGACAACGTCATTCTCTACGAGCAACTGCAGCGCGCGAACACGCGACTCGAGGAGCGCGTCGCCGCGCGCACGCAAGATCTGACCACCGCCAATCGCCGGCTGACGGCGCAATGGGCGCGGCTACGGCAGGCCAACACCTTCAAGAGCGAAATCCTCGGGACGGTTGCGCACGACTTGAAAAACCCGCTCGGCGTGATTTTGGGCCGCACCGAAATATTGCGAGAGATGATCGCCGGGGCCGGCGCGCTCGACGAGAACGTGAAGGTGCAGCTCGGCCATATCCGCGACGCGGCCAATCGGCTCACTGAGATGGTCGACGATCTCGTGGCCGACGCGATGGCCGACGCGCTCGACATCACCATCCGGCGCGAGCCCGTCGATATCTCCCTCCTGGTCGAAGAAGTGGCGGAAGCGAACCGGCCGCTCGCAGCGCGCAAGGAACAGACCATTGCGGTCGCCGCGCCGCCCAATCACGCCGCCATCTGCGATGCCGACCGCATCCGCGAGGCGATCGACAACCTCGTGAGCAACGCCGTCAAATACAGCCCGATCGGCGGAGCCATCGACCTCTTGGTGGCGCAGGAGCAAGGCGGTATACTCGTGCAGGTCAGCGACCAGGGGGCGGGCCTGTCGCCGGAGGACATTTCGCGATTGTTCGGCCGTTTCCAACGGCTCTCGGCGAAGCCGACTGCAGGCGAAACCTCGACCGGCCTCGGCCTTTCGATCGTCAAGCGTATCGTCGATCTGCATGGTGGGCAGATCACCGTTGAAAGCGCGGGCCCGGGAAAGGGCGCGACGTTCAAGATGGTGTTGCCGGTAACATGACCCAAGCGCAGCACATCATCGTGGTCGATGACGAGCAGCCCGCGCGCGAAATGGTCGGGGACTATTTGCGCATGCACGGCTTCAGCGTGAGCTTGTGCGACGGCGGCGCCAGCCTGCGCAAGACCATCGCGCAGCAGGTGCCGGACCTGATCGTCCTCGATCTCAATATGCCGGAGGAGGACGGTCTTTCGATCATCCGCGATCTCAAACGGCGCACCAGCGTGCCGATCATCATGCTCACCGCAACCGCGAGCGCGATCGATCGCGTGGTTGGCCTGGAGCTCGGCGCGGACGACTATCTGGCCAAGCCCTGCGAGCTGCGCGAGCTCTTGGCCCGCGTCCGCTCGGTGCTGCGCCGCAGCAGCGCCGTTCAACCGGTGGCGCAACCCGCGGCGGCAGGCCCGCAGGCAGCGCCCGCAAGCGCGCGGGTGCGGTTTGGAACGAAGTGGCTCGACCACGACGCCCAGGCGCTGCGCGACGACGAGGGCAACGAGCATCCGCTGACGGCGTCGGAATACGGCTTGCTCAAGGTCTTCGCCGCCAACCCCAAGCGGGTGCTCTCGCGCGATCGCCTGCTGGAACTGGCCAACGCCCGCGATGCGGAGGCCTTCGATCGGGCGATCGACCTGCGAATCATGCGGATCCGGCGGAAGATCGAGCCGGATCCGGCGCGGCCCTCGGTGATTCGGACCGTTCGCGGCGGCGGATATCTGTTTTCTCCGACCGGAGAGGCACCGGCGCTGGACTGAGACAAAATTGTCTCACCGGACGACACAATTGATGGTATCAAATTACCTTTATTTCGTCGCCGCATCAGCCACGAAACAATTGAGCCTGCGACGAAACCATTTTCCAAGTTCCACGTAACATCGGAGCAACAGGCCTCTGCTAGTCAACTGGGTTAAGGGCTGATTAATAGGGGATCGTCATGCAAAATCAGTATGTGCTGCGCGACGTCGCGTCGCCGCACTTCAGGGCTCCTGCACAGGACACGTCGGACGAGGCGTTGATCGACCTCATCGCCGACGGCGACAAGCGGGCCATGCAAGTGCTCTACGCCCGGCATAACGTTCGGGTCTACCGCTTCATCCTGCGCCTGACGGGCAACCAGTCGCTGGCCGAGGACCTCGTGAGCGAGGTGTTCCTCGACGTCTGGCGGCAGGCCGAGGCGTTCGAATCGAAATCCCAGGTGTCGACCTGGTTGCTCGCGATCGCGCGCTACAAGGCGCTCTCCGCGCTGCGGCGCCGCACCGACGAGCACTTGGACGATCACATGGCGGCGACCATCGAGGATACCGCCGATAGTCCTGAGACCGTGGTGCACAACAAGGACCGCAGCATCATCGTCCAGAAGTGTCTGACGCAGCTCTCGCCGGCGCACCGCGAAGTCATCGACCTCGTTTACTATCACGAGAAGTCGGTCGACGAAGTCGCGCGGATCGTCGGGGTGCCGGCCGCGACAGTGAAGACCCGCATGTTCTATGCGCGGAGCAAGATGGCCGACCTTCTCAAGCAGTCGGGGGTGAACGCATTCTGATCGCGGCGTCCGCGTTCCCTCGGACGATCGCCCTCGCGCTTAATGTCCATGATCAGGCCCGGCGGGCTGGCACCTCAGGTGTCAGCCCGCCGATAATTTTTGGGCTAGAGGCAGCCCCGGCATATTCCGCTCGCGGATGACCGCCCACCCGCGCGGCCGGCTCAGGGCCGCCGCCAAATCAAGACCCGGAACAGCCCGACCGCGATGATGACCGCAAGCAGCAAGCCCGCCAGCGGTACCAAGATCACGAACGCGCCCAGCACCAGCAGGAAAAGAAGCATCGCCAGCGCTGCGATCGCGAGCGCGACCATCGCGAAGCCGAACGGGCCGACCCTCGCGACATAAACTCGCTGCGTGCCGTCGAACGACCCGGCTCGGCGCGAACGCACGTCGCTGGGCGGGATGATCTCCGGTTCGACACGGGGTTGCTCGATGTCTGCTCCGGATCGCTTGGTCATGATCGCCTCACGCTGGTGCCCTTGTCGGATGCAATGTAGGGATGGCGGCGGGCGGCCACAACGGGAGGGCTCGAAAGCGCGCTGCAACATGACCGATGCATTGCGCGAAAAACTCGTCCAAGCGGGCCGTGTGCTCGTCAGCGAGGATCAAGGCGATTACGTCGCCGGACACGTGACAGTGCGTCTGCCGGACGGCGACGGGCGCTTTTTGATGAAGCCCGCGGGCATGCAGGCACTGTGAACCATCGACGGCATAGATCCACCTGAGACGTCAGAGGCCCGCGCCGGCCGTAGGCAAGGCGTCGCCGAATGCGCTATGCTTCCAACCAAGGCCTGGCAGGCGTTTTCACTTTCTCTTTCATTCACCGCCGGCAGCAACAGCAAAGTTTGCGTCGGAGAACCCACAAGAGGAAGCCTATGGCAAAGCTCAATATCAACGGCAGCATCCGCGACGTGGAGGTGGAGGCAGATACCCCGCTCTTGTGGGTCATCCGCGAGCAGGTCGGCCTCACCGGCACAAAATACGGCTGCGGGATCGCGCAATGCGGCGCCTGCTCCGTGCACATCAATGACGAGGTGCAGCGCTCCTGCTCCATCCGGGTCGGAGACGTGACGGCGAGCGACCGGATCGTCACCATCGAAGGGCTCTCCGCCACCCGCTCGCATCCCGTGCAGAAGGCCTGGGCGGCGATCGACGTCCCCCAATGCGGCTATTGCCAGTCGGGACAGATCATGGCTGCCGCGGCGTTGCTCAAGCGGACGCCGAAGCCGACCGACAAGGACATCGACGAGGCCATGACCAACATCTGTCGGTGCGGAACCTATCAGCGCATCCGAGCTGCCGTGCACATGGCGGCCAACGACACATCCAGAATTTAGGGAGGCCGGCCGTGAAGAAGACAATCCGCGGCAAAGCCGCAAAGCTTTCGCGCCGCACGTTCCTCGTCGGCTCCGCCGCCGCGGGCGGTGGACTCGCACTCGGATTCAATTTGCCGTCGGGTTTCGGTCCCGCCGTTGCGCAGAGCGCCAATGAAGGCGCCGAGGTCAATGCCTGGGTTCTCGTCAAACCCGACGACACCTGCGTGATCCGTGTCGCACGCTCGGAGATGGGACAGGGCACGATCACGGGCCTCGTCCAACTCGTCGCCGAAGAGCTCGAATGCGATTGGAACAAAGTAAAGGTGGAACAGGTCACGCCCGGGCAAAACCTCGCCCGCAAACGCGTCTGGGGCGAGATGTCGACCGGCGGCAGCCGCGGCATCCGCACTTCGCAGGACTACGTTCGCCGCGGCGGCGCCGCCGCGCGCATGCTGCTGCTGCAGGCCGCGGCCGAGGAGTGGAAGGTGCCAGTTGGCGAGCTGACGGTCGCAGACGGCGTCATCACCCACGCCGCATCCGGGCGTTCGCTCAGCTACGGCAAGCTCGCTGCCGCCGCTGCCAAGCTCGAGGCGCCGGACCCCAAGGGCATCAAGCTCAAGGATCCGAAAGACTGGAAGATCGCCGGCAAGCCGACGAAACGGCTCGATACCGCCGACAAGCTCGACGGCAGCAAGATTTTCGCGATCGACGTCAAGCTGCCGGACATGCTGTGCGCGGCGATCAAGGATTGCCCGGTGTTCGGCGGCAAGGTGACGAGCTACGACGAAGTGAAGATCGCGGGCCGGCCGGGCCTGCGCAAGGTCGTCAAGGTCAAGGACACCGCCGTCGCGGTCGTTGCCGATACTTGGTGGCGGGCCAAAACCGCGCTCGATGCGCTTCCGATCGTTTGGGACGAGGGAGCGGGCGCATCCGCGTCGAGCGCCACGATCGCCGAGCACCTCAAGGAGGGGCTCACCGCGACCGCCACCAATGGCGAACGCGGCAACGGCGACGCGCCCAAAGCGATCGAGACCGCAGCCAAAAAGGTCGAGGCGGTCTACGGCACACCCTTCCTCGCCCACGCGACCATGGAGCCCATGAACGCCACGGTGAGGCTCTCGGCCGACAAAGCCGAGGTGTGGGTGCCGACGCAGAACGCGGAAGCATCGCTTGCCGCCCTGTCGGAAGCGTCCGGCGTGCCGCTTGCAAAGTGCGATGTCTACAAGATGGACCTCGGCGGCGGTTTCGGCCGGCGCGGCGGTACGCAGGATTATGTGCACCAGGCGGTGGCGATCGCGAAGGGGTTCCCGGGAGTCCCGATCAAGCTGATGTGGAGCCGCGAGGAAGACCAGGCGCACGATTTCTACCGGCCAATCTCGCAGTGCCGGCTCGCGGCCGGCCTTGACGCGAGCGGCAACTTGGTCGCCCTGCACGCTCGCGTGTCCGGCCAATCGATCAACGCCACCTTGAATCCGGCGGGAGTCGTCAACGGCAAGGATATGCGCCAGCTGCAAGGACTTTACGAGGAGCCCGGCGACGCGCAGCTCGGCTACACCGTGCCGAACCTGCTGATCGAATACGCCATGCGCAATACGCATGTGCCGGTCGGTCCCTGGCGCGGCGTCAACACCAATCAGAACGCCGTCTACATGGAATGCTTTATGGATGAAGTGGCGCGGGCGGCCGGCAAAGACCCGCTCGAGTTCCGCCGCGCGCTTATGCGCCAGCATCCCAAGCATCTCGCCGTGCTCAACGCCGCGGCGGAGAAAGGCGATTGGGGCAAGCCGCTGCCTGCCGGCGTCCATCGCGGCATCGCGCAATTCATGGGCTACGGCAGCTATTCGGCCGCCGTCGCCGAAGTCTCGGTCAGCGAGCGCGGCGAGCTCAAGGTTCACCGCATGGTGCTGGCGCTCGATTGCGGGCACGCAGTAAACCCAGGCCAGATCGCCGCCCAGGTCGATGGATCGGTCGCCCTTGGCCTCACTGCCACGTTGTACGGCGAATGCAAGGTCAAGGACGGGCGCATGGTGGACCTGAATTTCGACACCTATCGGATCATGCGGCTTGCCGAGATGCCGAAGGTGGAGACGGTCCTTGTTCCGACGTACGATTTCTGGGGCGGCGTCGGCGAGCCTACCATTTCCGTGGTTGCCCCCGCCGTGCTCAATGCGATCCATGCCGCAACAGG
>JAFAHL010000412.1 GCA_019237215.1 Hyphomicrobiales bacterium
GCTGACGATTGAGCTCGAACGGAACCCGCAACTCGACCAGCGCCTTGACCTCGCGCTGCCTCGCAAGGATGCCCTTGCCGGGCTCCGCAATCGTCTTGAGGTGGCCGGTGCCGACGGCGGAAAGGCCGACACCACCCGGCCCCTGGATGTCGACCACGCGCCGCCCGGCGAGGTAGCGCTTGAGCGTGCGCGTCGTCTCCTTTTCGAGATCTGCCCACGCTGCATCGGAAATTGGGGCGAGCTCGCGGTGAAGATTATTCATGCCGGTTTTCTCCTTTGAGAGAGCCTACTGCGAGCGAACCGTCGGGTGCTCCAGGACCTGGAGGCGCAGGCTCGAGCGTTGATTCCGGATCGCGTATCGCCGCCGCAGGCGCGTCGTCGTTCACGGATTCCAGGAATGTCGCGGATGGCACGAAGAACAGGGTTCCGGTCACCGCCCGGCTGAAGTCGAGCAGTCGATCATAGTTGCCGGGCGGGCGGCCGACGAACATGTTCTCGATCATCTGCTCGGTCACCCGCGGCGTGCGGCAATAGCCGATGAAGTAGGTGCCGAATTCGCCGCTGCCGGCTCGGCCGAAGGGCATGTTGTCGCGTACGATCTGAAACTCTTTGCCATTCTCGGTGATCGTGGTGAGGGCGTTGTGCGCCGAGGTCGGTTTTATCGCGTCGTCCAGTTCGACGTCGGACAGCTTGGCGCGGCCGATGATGCGCTCCTGCGCCTCCGTGGACAGCGCGTTCCATCCGTCCAGGTCGTGAAGATATTTCTGCACAATCACGTAGCTGCCGCCGACGAACGCGGCATCCTCCTCGCCAATGATCGCGGCGTCGATCACTGCTTCGCCACGAGGATTCTCGGTGCCGTCGACGAACCCCAGGAGGTCGCGGTCGTCGAAGTAACGAAAGCCGTGGACCTCGTCGACCGTTGACACCGCGGCACCCAGGCGCGCCATGATCTGCGTTGCCATCTCGAAGCAAAGGTCCATCCGCTTCGCGCGGATGTGGAACAGCAGGTCCCCCGGCGTGGAAACCGCATGGCGCGGTCCGGCCCTGATCTCCCGGAACGGGTGGAGTTCGGCTGGGCGTGGGTCCCCGAACAGCTTGTCCCAGGCGTCGGACCCGATCCCCATGACGCAGGAAAGGCGCGCTTCGAGGTCGCGAAAGTCCACCGCCCGAATTAGCCCCGGGAGGTCTGCACAAAACGATCGCACGGCCGCCTGATTGTCGGACCCCGGGTTTATGGTCACGACCAGGAAAATCGCCGCGCGGGTGAGCGGTGCCGATACGGGCTGTGCAACGACCATAGCGTCAATCTACGAAAAGTCTTCCGAATCGGCATTGCGCGGACGCGGCCCGAGGGCTCCGCGCGATTTTGCATCAAAACTGAAAGATTCCAACCCCATTCCCAGCCGTCGAACGTGCAACGTGGATCGCATCTCTGAAGCCAAGTTGGCGACGAGGCAAAAGCCACGTTCGATGATCGCTTCATCGTCGACATCGTTGGGAAGATCGCCTTTGGGTGGGCGGGTCAGAACGTGAGCCCGGTGCGGAAGACTTCGATCGCATAGAAGGCGAGTTCGGCGTCGAGGCAGCGCTGAATGTTGCCGGCCTTGCGGAAGCCATGCTGCTCGCCCGAGAACAGGAAATAGCCGACCGGATTGCCTTTGCGGCGCAGCGCCTCAACCATGCTTTCCGCCTGGTTGGGCGGCACGACGGCGTCCTCCTCCCCCTGGAAGAAGATCACCGGCTTCGCGAGCCGATCCGCGTGATAAAGCGGCGAGCGCTCGCGATAGCGTGCCTCCTCTTGCGGATACGGTCCGATCAGCCAGTCGAGATAGCGCGACTCGAACTTGTGGGTGTCGCGCGCGAGCGCGGCGATATCGCTCACACCGTAATAGCTGGCCCCGCCTTGAAAGAAGTCGCGGAAGGTCAGCGCCGCCAAGGTCGTGTAGCCGCCGGCGCTGCCTCCGCTGATGACGCATCGTTTGCCGTCGATGCGCCCCTGCGCCGCCAGGAAGCGCGCGCCGGCGACGCAATCGTCGACGTCGGTCACGCCCCAATTGAGCTGCAGACGGTCGCGGTAGGCGCGGCCGAATCCGGTGCTTCCGCGGTAGTTCACGTCGAGCACGGCAATGCCGCGGCTGGTCCAATATTGAACGCCCAGATTGAGCGTGCTCGAGGCGGCCGACGTCGGCCCGCCGTGGCACTTGACGAGAAGCGGAGGCCGCTCCTGCGTCGCCTGCGCATAGTCGGGATTGCGCGGCGAATAGAACAGGCCGAAGGCCGTTTCCCCGCCGGTGGTCGGGAATTCCACGCTTTCGACCCGCGTGAGGTAGTCGCCAAGATGCAGGTCGGTGCGGTCGAGAATGTCGGTTGCTTTCTTCAGCACGGAGTGCCGACCGGACGCGAGATCGAGCGCCACGATGCTGGCGGGATGATCGGGCGCACCGGCGCGAAACACCGCGCGATCGCCCGCGGCGCGCATCGAGCCGAATTCCGTGAACGGCGTCGCGACCGGCGTGAGTGTTTCATTCGCCAGATTGAGCACGCCGATGAAGCCGAGCCCCCCTTGGGAATAAGTGCACACGATTCGTTTCGCCCCGGCGAAACCGTAGGTCGACATGCCGAGCAACCATTGCGGCAATCCAAACTCCGCCGCCATCGGCGCCAGCGCCCGCATCGCGCGCGTTGCGAGATCGAGCGAATAAAGATTCCACCAGCCGGAGCGATCCGACACGAGCGCGATCCGCGCGCCGTCCGGCGACCATTCCGGTTGGAAGATCGATTCCGTCGCGCCGCCGGCGATGTGTTCGAACTTGCTGATTGCGCCATTTTGAGCGACCTCGCCCAGATAGAGCCGCGTGCCGTTCCACGGCATGTTGGGATGATCCCAGGCGAGCCAAGCGAGCCAGCGTCCGTCCGGCGAGAGCCGCGGCGAGGCATAGAAATCGTGCCCGCTCGCGAGCACGTGTGCGCTCCCGCCGCCGTCGCCGAGATCGACGGCGACGATGGCATTGACCGGCTCGCCGTCGACGGTGTGATCCTCGCGCACGCCGATCCAGCGGCGACGGCGCTGATCGATCACCCCGTCGGCGTAGCGCCACTGCCGCCCGCGCCTCGGCGGCTCGGGCGTGAGCGCTCGCGGCTCGGATACGCCTGGTATCTGCCGATAGAGGCGGCCGTCGGCGAAATTGGAGAAATAGACCGTCCCGTTGTGCACGGTCCATGATCCGCCACCGTATTCGTGCACGCGGGCGCGCGCATTGTAGGGCGGCGGGGTGACATCGGTGGGCTCACCGTCTGCGCCGGCGCGCACCACGACGTTGCGACCCTGTTCTTGCGGGCGTCCTTCCAGCCAATAGACGTATCCGTCGTCGAGCCACACCTCCGACAAGGTGATGGATTGCGCGACGATGAGCTCCGATGTGATCGGCGATTTCCAGGAGCCGTAGCGCGCAATCTTGGTCGAGTGGGACGACATAGCGGCGTTGCACTCCATGGCCGAGCTAATCTGCTGCCACCCGTCCGCTCTGCCGCCGAGCCGACGCCAAATTCAATGCGTCGGCCCCGGTAACGTCCGCATGAAGTAAACATTTCCGTAAATTAGACGCGCGTTTCCATAAATTATACGCATCATTTCTCCCCGTGGTAGCTGCTATCACGAGAGCGTTTTAGTTTGCAGGGTCGCGCGTTTCGCTCCCACTGATGCACATCGGGATGGATTGCAGGGAAGAATGTGGCAAATCGCAAGCGCAACGGCGAGCGCCTGCGATCGCCGCCGCATCGCTTATTATCGCTTATTATGGGCGATCGGCTGGCGCCGCAATGGCGGGCGATACCGGCCTTCGAGCAGGCTGGACGCTTTCAAAAAACCGCTGATTACCGCAGAATAGCCGATCGTGCCCCATCTGGCGGCGATGATTCGATGGCCGAGACCTGAAAGGAGCTTGGTTATCGCGGTTTTCCCTATCTGCAAGGGCTAGCCGATGCCACTGGCTGGCTCGGCGACACAAGACACCTGCGTCGTTGGAACTTTGGTGACGACTGCGAGCGAGCCAATCACCCCCATGACGGACAGCGCAAGAACAGCTTTGACGGACAGCGCAAGAACAGCATTGCCGCCGTCCGTACCCCGCGGGGAGGCATTCGCAAAGGAAGACTATTTCGCTCGCAAGGCTCGTGGGCCTATGATCTGGTTCGAAGTGGAGGATTTTCTTCGATATCTTGATCATTTTCGCAATCCCAGCGGCGTACAGCGGGTTCAATTCGAGATTTATCGTATAGCCAAGACCCTCGACGGGGTTTCCGACCGCGTAAGATTTTGTCGGCTCAGCATCTACAGCAAACGACTCCTCACGGTCAGCTTCGACGCAATCCGTTCCGCATACTTGAACCCGCCCGGCAGTATCGCTCCGTGGAAGACATTTTGGGAGCCGGCGATATTTTGGCGAGAATTCCCCAGATCTTTTCCAGTGATCATGCGGCACCCGCGCTTTTTCTTTTCCATCCTCAAGGTTGCGGCTCGCGATGTCGTCGCCACATGGCTTCGGACGAACCCGTTTGAGCGGTTCGTGCGCCCTGGCGATGTGGTCGTATCACTCGGTGCCGGCTGGGGGATTCCCAACTACATGAAGCACTTTGCTGAAGCGAAGCGGCGTCATGGAGTGAAGTTCGCTATCATGGTTCACGATCTCATTCCGATCAAACATGCATCTTTTGTCGAGCCACATCACACGGCTCAATTTCGCGATTGGCTCCGAGCTGCAATACCGGTCGCGGACATCGTGTTCACCAACTCAAAGCATACACGAACTGCACTTATTGCGTTTGCTGCGGAGTCCGGTTGGCGATTACCTCGCGTCGTGGCCTTGGAGATGGGATCGGGTTTCGGCGACCGACACACGGCTGGTGAGCAAGCAATGGTGAGCCTTCCTTCACGCTATGTCTTGTTCGTTTCCACCATCGAAGTTAGAAAGAATCATCGACTGCTCATCAGAGTATGGCAACGACTGTTGGAGCGGCACGGCGCTAACCTCGTACCGAGCCTGGTTTTCGTTGGGAAGGTTGGCTGGTTGGTTGACGGCTTGTTGGCGGATCTCGAGGCGAGCGGGTATCTAAATGGTAAGGTCATCCTGCTGCGAAGCTTATCCGATGCCGAGTTGCAGCAAGCTTATCGTTCGTGCTTATTCACGGTCTTTCCGAGTCTCAGCGAGGGTTGGGGATTGCCGATTGCGGAAAGCTTGGCGCACGGGAAGTTCTGCGTGGCCTCCAACCACACGTCGATCCCGGAAGCGGGTGGTGATCTTATCGATTATTTCGATCCCCTGAACGAAGATGATGCATTGGCAAAGATCGAACGGCCGCTCATCGATCGAGCTTACCTCGCCGCGCGAGAGGCGCAACTGCGGGCCGAATACCGTCCCCGAACGTGGGTGGAGTGTGTTCATGCGCTGATTGGAGCGCTTGATCAAACGGTAGCGCAGGACTCGCAAGCCGCCTCACAGCTCACGCAGCGGGCTTCTCGATAGAGAAATTCCGTCTTCACCCACCAGGGGACGCCAGCAACCTTTGCCGGCATCACGCTAGCGGGCGACCGCCGCCGACCGACTGGCGTCGGCCGGGCCATCATCGCCATCATCAAGGTCAGTGGTCGCCGGTGACTCGACGACGTTCGGGAGCCCAATTGCTTCGCGCAGCTCCGCCCGCCGCGTCTGATAATAACTCGAGCGGACAAAGCTGTAGAAATCGAGGGAATTATCTTCGGCCGTCTTCAATTGGCCCAGCCGGTCGACCGCATCCAGGCTTGTGGTGCTGGCGGTTAGCGCTACTTGTGTGGTCGCTAAGGCTACTTGCATTCCGATCAGCCAGCCGACCGGATTGGCGGCCATATCCACGACCGATCCGACCGCATCGCGCAGCGTCGCGGGGCCCAAATAGGGCTGCATCACGTAGGGACCCTCGCTTACACCCCAAACAAACAGAGTTTGGCCGAAATCGCCGCTCTGTTGCGCAATCCCCTGGCGCCCCGCCACATCGAACAGCCCGCCGATGCCGAGGGTTGTATTGAGCACGAAGCGGGTGGTCGTGCGTGCCGCCGCGTCGAAACGCAATTGCAACAGATTATTTACCAAGACGCGCGGTTCCTTCAAATTCGAATTCAGATCATGCAACCGGTCGTGGACGGGGCCCGGTACGGTCGCTCTGACAGCTTCGGATAACGGTCCCAGTGTTTGCTGATTCATCGCCAATACTTGGCGATTTGCCGTCTCGTTGGGATCGCTGACCGGTAGCGAGGCGTCGCGGGGGGCACTCGCGCATGCGCTCACGAGCAGCGCTAATACGCACGCGGCTGTCCCCTTGCTCCATAATCGAGCGCGACGCATCTACTTTTTCCTGGCGTCGATGACTGGTTTGGCACGACGCAAAAGGTCAGCAATCCGGGTGCATGCCCCGCTGACGCGCCGCGTCAATCCGATCAGAGCCATGTTATCAGCTGGTCTTCGGGATGACTGTGGCTTTTTTGCTGCAGTTTTCGATTTTTGCGGCGACCCCGCTTCATGAAGCGAGGCGCTTCTGGCGTTGCGTCGCCATCAGAGCCGGCTGGAAGATGACTGCGGCCGCCAGCGTCGTCAGGAGCGACAGCGCCATCAGCTTGCCCATGCTCGACGTACCCGGGTGATGGGAGAAATACAGGCTCCCGAAAGCGATGGCCGTCGTGCAGGCGCTGAAGAGGATAGCCCGCGTCAGGCTCGATTGCAGGAAGTTCGTCTCCCCCGAGCGCCAAGCAATGATGTAGTAGATCTTGAAGGCGACCCCGACGCCCAGCAGAAGCGGAAGTGCAATGATGTTGGCAAAATTCAACCGCAGTCCGACGAGCACGCAGATCTCGAGCGTGACGACGATGGCAACGAGCAGAGGCACCAACGTCAGCGCAACATCGGTCCACCGGCGCAGCGCGACAAACAGGATCAGTGCAATCAACACCACCGACAAGGCGCCGGCCTGGAGAAATGCCTTGACCACGGTTCCGGCGGCCTCGATCATGAAAACAGGCGTGCCGGCCGCCTCCGGTGCGACACTGCGAACGGCGGTAACGAAGCGACGCAAGACCGCATTGTCGTTGCCATCGCCTTTCGGCACCACCTCGACCCGGACTCGGCCGTCAGTGGACATCCAGGTCTTGTTCAGCTCGGGTGGCAGAGTTTCGATGCTTATCCGTTCGGCGCCGAGGAGACGTCTCGCTTGGCGTAGCGTCGTCCTTAACGGCGCGATCAGGGCGTGTTGGACTTCGTCCAGGGCGGCCGGCGGCGCGTTCACCAGGGGCGCCAGCACGCTTGCGAGGCGGCGCGCCTGCACTGCGGCGGGGCTATCGAGGTCGCGGGCCAGGTCGGACAACTCAGCGCTTGCAACGCGGCGCACCTGCGCCGCGTCGGACAGCTCAAGGACCAGCTTGCCGATCACTGCCTGGGTCTCCGCCGGCGATGGTTCGGCATCGACCTCGTGAGGGCTCAGCGTATTTTGCAGAAAAAAGCTCGCGTCCTCGGTCAGAGCGAGCTTAACGTCTTGATCCTCCGGAACGAAACTTTGCAGCGTCAACACCCGGCCGACCTGCGGCAACTGGCGCAGCTCTTCGGCAGTGGCCGAGGCCTGGGCGAGATCGCTTTTGAGCACATCGATCGTGTTCGGACTCGTGTCGGGAACTTTCATCAAGTCGAGCAGCGTCACGACCGATTCAGCATCCCGGGCCCGCAAGTTGAGCGGATTGAAGTCGAAGCGCAAACCTGCGAGCAGCGGCAAACCGAGAATAGTGGCGGCCAGCGTCGTTCCGACGATCCAGTTCCGCCGCCTCTCCAGAAAGCGATCCACACACGCCAGCGCGGCAAAGCCGATCGGCTTCTGCTCGGGGGCTGGTTTGAGCACCGTGAGCAAGGCCGGAAGCAGGGTCAATGTCGTCGCGAGCGCGATGATGATGCCGATGCCGGCGATCAGGCCAAGCTCGGAAAGACCGCGATACGCGGTCGGCAGGAACGAGTAGAACGCGGCCGCGATCGAAGCGGCTGCGAGCAGGAGCGGCGCCGCCATCCCGCGTGCCGTCGCCAGAAGTGCTTGCTCGAGATCACCGGACGCATTCCGCTCGGATCGATAGCGGACGCAGAACTGGATGCCGAAATCAACGCCCAGGCCAACGAAGAGAACAGCGAATGCGACCGAGATCAGGTTCAGTGCTCCTACCAACCACAGGCCGATAGCGGCTGTGTAGAGCAGTCCAAAGACGAGATTCACGAGCACAGCGAGGATGATGCGTGCCTTCCTCAGCGCGAGCCACAGCACGAAGCCGACAAGAAGCAACGTAATGATGCCGTTGAGGACCGCGCCGTCGGCGACCGTGGCAAACTCCTCGTCGGAAAGGACGACCGATCCGGTGAGACGCACTCTCACGCCTTGCTCGGGCGTAAGGGCGAGCCTGGACGTCACGTCGCGTATCGCTGCCGTTGCTTTGCGTCCGGGCTGCAGATCATCGAAATTGAGGACCGGCTCGATGTTCACGAAGCGCCGAAGCTCCGAGAGCTTCGGCGGTCGGCCGGCGATCAGTTCACGCCAGGAGAAAGCGGGGTTCTTCCCCTCTTCCAGGCGTTCGAGTGCATCGGCGAGCGCAGCGAAGGCGGGCTTGAGGTCTTCCAGCTTTGCTTTCCCCTGGCGCACACCCTCGAGCGACTGAGACAACGTCCGAAAAACACCGCGTAGCGTCGGATCGGCGGCGAGCGTCCCGAGAAAGGGTTGGGCAGAGATCAGGTCCGCGGTGCTGCGCTGCACCTCGTCCAGACTGAGCAAGAGGATGCCGTCACGTTCGAAGAACTCCCCGCCATCGGGACGACTGACGCTGCGGATCACGTCCGGCCGAGACGCAAGCCCATTTACCAGCGCATCGGCGGCATCATCGGCGGCCTCCGGTGTGCTCGCATCGATGACCGCAATGATCTGGTCGATCCGTTGCGGAAAGGCATCATGGAGCATCCTCTCCTGTTGGCGCCATGGTAGCGAGCTGGACAGCAGCTCTTTGCTGTCCGTGACGATGGCGAAATGCCGCGTGACGTAAGTCGCCGACACTGCTGCCAGGAGGAGGAAGCTCACGATCGTCGGCCACGCGTAGCGACTCGACAGCCGCACCAGCCGTGTGATCACGGCTGCGGTTACATTGCGTGCTTGAATGGGAGTTCTGCGATCTGCCGGCGCAGCCCAAGTGTCGGCCGATACGCGGACCCCGACAGGGTCGAAAACGCCTTGCGAACTTTCCACTTTACGCCCCGCCCCCTGCCACTTTGCTTGCAAGCATGAGCGCAAGATGAAGGCCAACTTTTGTCCCCGCTCGCCATCACGTTGCCGTAATCCCGCCCGATCTCTAAATCCGCTATTGCACAACGATCTGCGGCCGATTGCGGCAATAAAAATGTTGTATACGGGTAATCACGGCGAAAACTTCCCCGCGCAAGCGGAAACGTTTACACCAAAAGATTTCAAGCTCGGCCCGAGCCCCGCGATGGCCTGGTTAATGGCAGTGGTCTTGATGGTGTTGGGCCTACTCCCATTGCGGGCCCAGACGCCGAGTGCCGCCGTCGCAAAAATCCAAACCTACTATCAGCAACTGATGCCGACGATCCAGCAGGCCGCGCGACTGAGCGTGCGCGAGCGCGATAAACGCTTTTCGCCGGTCTTTGCCGCGGTGTTCGATATTCCGACCATGACGCGGCTGGCCGTGGGTCCGGCCTGGAAAAGCTTCTCTGCAGAACAGCAGGCGGCGCTCCGGGACGCCTTCGCCCGGTTCATCGTTGCCCAATATGCAAGCCAGATAAAAGATTATTCCGGCGAAAGCTTCGTCGTCGATCCACAGACGACACCAGAATCGCGTGGCGGCGGCGAGATCGTCAAAACGAAGCTGCTGCAGCCGGGCGGTCGGACCGTCAACATAAATTACCTGGTCCGCGGCGAGCGGGTGGTCGACATCTATCTCAACGGAACCATCAGCGATCTCGCGATGCGGCGCGACGAATTCGCCTCCGTCATTGCGGCAGGCGGTGCCGATGCCTTGATCAAGAAATTGCAGGATCGAACCGACAATCTGCTCGGCAAGTAATGTTTCAGGTCCCCACTGGCAACTGGGATCAGGTTATGGAGCAAGTGTCGGCGGCCGATCTTTGGGTCTCGCGGCGGGAAATCGGCCGGCTGGCCGCCCAACTCAGGCGGTAAGAATTGCCCGATGTCCGATGCAATGTATTTAACTCTGATTGCAATGCTGGCGGCGGCTCTCGGAATAGCTGGGGTAATTGTGTGGGCCTATTGGCCCTGGCGATGAAGCCGCCAGGCATGGCCGAGCACATCGACGGACCGCTTTATTACGAGACGATGGGCAAGCGCGGCCCGGTTATGGCCTTCGTGCATCCAAACCCGATGGACCAGTCGTGCTGGATCTTCCAGATGGCGCAGATGTCCACCTGGTATCGCTGCATCGCCATCGATCTGCCGGGCTACGGAAGGTCACCGAAGGCACGCGCTGGGCTCGGCATGCAGGACATCGCCCAGGCCTGCTGGCAGGCGATCGAGGATGCCTATCCCGGCGAGCGCGCCATCCTGGTCGGCTGCTCCATCGGCGCATCGATGCTGATCTGGATGCACAACCACTGCTCGCAGCGCGCCGCGGCGCTGATCATGTGCGGCACCGGCTACAACCCGAACAAGGAGTTCATCCCACCACGCATCGAGGCCTATAGGGAACACGGCATCGGCTACCGTTGGGGCTACACCTTCGAGGACTTCAGCCCCGCTTTCCGCTCGACACCGATGGCTCATTTCTTCGCCGACCTGTTCGCCGATCGCAACGGGTTCGGCGATGTCGACACCATCATCAGCCAATTCGAGGCCTATCGGCAGCCCGAGCCCGAGGGCCATCACGCCAAGGTCGCCTGTCCAGCCATCATCATCACCGGTAGCGAGGACAACACGCACCGGACCGCTTTCGCGCTGCAGAAGCGCATCGCCGGCTGCGAACTGAAGATCATCTACGGCGCCGGGCATGCCTGCCAGATCGAGCAGCCTGCGCTGTTCAACCGCTACATGATCGAGTTTCTGACCGCCCACGGCCTGTTCCCCGGAGCCGCACGCCGGGGCTGAGCTTCGTCGGGGAGGTGCCTGCGATGCGAGCATTCGTGCAGCGCCGTGAACTGCTGCTCGGTCTTGCCGCACTGCCCGTGGCAGCGCGCATCGCCGGCGCTGAGACGTATCCCTCGCGTGCGGTCCGCATCTTGGTCGCGACCTCCGCCGGCGGCGGCACCGACCTCGTCGCGCGCTTCATCGCGCAATGGCTGACCGAGCGGCTCGGGCAATCCTTCTTCGTCGAGAACCGGCCCGGTGGCGGCAACAATATCGGCACCGAGATGGCGGCGCGTTCGCCCGCGGACGGCTATACGCTGTTCATGGCGAACACCGTCAACACCATCAACAATTCGCTTTATCAGAAGCTCAACTACAACTTCATCGCCGACTTCGCGCCGGTCGCGAACGTCATGGGCACGCCGCTGCTCGTTCTCGTGCGGCCGCCGCTGGCGGCAAAAAATGCCGCCGAACTGATCGCGCTCGCCAAGGCCAACCCGGGCAAGCTAAACCTCGCCTCGGGCGGCGTCGGTTCGACCGGTCACATGTCCGCTGAGCTGTTCCAGATGATGGCCGGCATCAAGTTCACCCATGTGCCGTATCGCGGCGAGGCGCCCGCGCTCACCGATCTGATCGCCGGGCAGGCGGCGTTGATGGTTTCGACCACCGGCTCCTCGCTGCAGTACGCCAAGGCGGGCACGGTGCGCGCGCTCGCGACGACGACCGACGACCCTGTCGCCGACCTGCCCGATGTCCCGCCGCTGTCGAAGACGGTGCCGGGCTATCGGGCCGACGCCTGGAGCGGCCTCTGCGCGCCGAAAGGAACGCCTTCGCAGATCATCGCCTTGCTCAACAAGGAGGTGAACCTCGCGATGGCCGATCCGAAGATCAAGGAGCGCATCGCCAGCCTCGGCGGTGTCGCGCTGCCCGGCTCGCCGCAGGACTACGGCCGAACTATCGCGGCCGACACCGAGAAGTGGGCCGAGGTCGTGCAGTTCTCCGGCGCGCACGTGAATTGAATCGCTCTTGTGCTCCGGGGCGGCGAGTTCCACACGAAACACAATTGAAACCATTTTTTGCCCGCGACGAAACCATATTCCCGTTTGCGCGTTTGAACCCTCCTCCTCAGCGGGTGACCAATGGGCGACAGGTGGCTGAGGTAGGAACAGCAATGAAAAGATGCGCCCAATGTCACGGAAAGCTCGGATTAGGTGTCCGCTCCCGTAATCTGTGGACCGGACGCTGGTGGATTCACGTTCGCTTTTGTTCGAGCCGCTGCGAGGCTCGTCATGAGCTGGACCGACGCGAACGCCAAATGTCGCTGGTGGACGCCTTCCCGTCTCGCAGCCCGCAGAGCTGAATAGGCCAAAACGGCCCCACACGGCGGCTGCGATCCTCGGGAAGAACGGCGCCGCTCGCCGGACCAAGAGCACGGGTAACTATTCGGGCATCCCTCCCTTGCGCAGCCCCTCCTGGACCCGCGCGAACAGCTGTCGATAGGCGGCGCTGGTGAGCGCGAGAGGAACCGGCGACTGCGTGCGGAATGTCGACACTCGGGCGCCGGGCCGCCTTTCCAGATAGGCCGCAAGCGCGGCGCGAGCCTCCTCGGAGCGGCCGAGGAGCGCGTAGGCCGCTGCGAGAAAAGCATGTGGCGAGATGTTCATGGGGTTGGCATCGAGGGCGTTGACCAATGCGCGGATGGCTTCTTCGTCCCGCCCACGGAGGACGAGCGCGTGGCCGCGGCCGTCCAGCCAGGTCCAGCGTCCCGGGTCGCGCGGGCCGATGCGATCGGCCTTGGCGAACCATTCGAGCGCTTGTTCCGGGTTGCCGAGATACAAGGTCGACAAGCCGATTTCCTTGTAGGTCCACGGCTCACCGGGATTTTCCATGATGACCGTTTTGGCCATGTCGATGGCGTCATCGAATCTGCCCTGCGCGCGGCGCAACGCGGCGTTCGCCTTCAAGGCCATGAGGTGACGGGGCTCGATCGCGAGCGCGTGATTGAGCAGCCGCTCCGCCTTGCCGAGCCGCTCGTCCCCCCCGGTTTCGTAGTAGCCGTTGAGGAATTCGAAAACGAGCGTCGTGGCCACGCCAGCCAGGCCGTCGACGCTCCCCGGCTCCACCTTGAGCGCCTGCTCGAAGAGACCGCGAGCCTCGATCATCGTCGCCGATGATGACGGCAGGTTGAGCACCGCCTTGCCGCGCATGACGAGGTCGATGAGTTCGGCGCTGTCCGGCCGTTCGCGCCAGCTTCGCCGTGCTTCGATGTCAACCACCTGCAATCCGATCGCGCGCGAAACCCGGCTGACGATCTCGTCTTGAACCTGCAGAATGCTCTTCAGCTCCGCGTCAAAACGCTCGGCCCACAGCTGGCTCCCCTCCTTGGTCTCGACCAGCCGCGTGTTGACGCGCACGCGCTCGTCGTCGAGGACGACGCTGCCCTCGAGCAAGTAACGAACCTCCAGCTCGCGGCCGATCTCCCGCGCGTCTACACCCCGGCCCTTGTAGGTGAACGCCGTGTCACGGGAGACGATGGGGACCCCGGGCAGCGCGTGCGCGAGATCGCTGATGAGGCTGTCCGTAATGCCGTCGGCCAAGTAGTCCCGCTTGGGATCGCCGCTGAGATTCGCAAATGGAAGAACGACGATGGATGGAGTCCACGCGTTGAGCCGGTCTTCCGAGGACGCAACCTCGCTTGCCACGGCAGCGGGGTCTTTGACGTACGGTGTGGAGGGTGACAACAGCAGCCACCACCACGCCGCGAGCGCAGTCAATGAAACGAGAGCAACGGCCCCGACGGTGACGAGCAGGTTTCGTGTAATCTGCCGCCCATTCGATGCTGCCGCTTTCGTTTGGGCGGCAGGTGCGGCACCCGGATCAGCGGGCAACATCGGAAAGTCATCGGCGGCGTCCGATACCCGATCGGCAACCAGCGGCTGGCTGGCCACGGCCGCGGCGAGACCATGGGCAAGGTATTCCTGGTCCGAATCGCGCCCGACGTCGTCGAACGAGAGAGCTGCAGCTGAGGGCTCGTTGGAGGTCGGCAGCGATGCGGGAGCAGGCAGCAGCTGCGCCGTCTCATCCACCGGGTCTTCCAGCGCAATTCCCGTTTCGATCGCGTTAGCGGCCGGCGCAGAGCTATCACATTCGACGTCACCGACGAAACGAAACCCACGCTTATGCAGCGTGCGAATGAAAGTCTGGTCGTTGCCGCTGTCGCCGAGCGCGCGCCGAGCAGCGCTGATGCGGGAGCTCAGCGTCGCCTCCGAGACGATGCGTCCCTGCCAAATCGCCTCGAACAGCTCGTCCTTGCTCACGATTCGATCGCGGTTGCGAATGAGGTGAACAAGGAGGTCGAACACCTGCGGCTCGACGTGAACGATCGCGCCGGTGCGCCGCATCTCCTGTCGTGCGAGATCAATCTCGAAATTGGCGAAGCGGAAGTTCAAAGCGCCCCCTCGTTGCTCAGGCCGAACTGGTGTCGCTGCCGCGCGACGGCTTTGTCAAATAGCCGCCGGCTATCGGAACGGTTTCGCGCTACCGGTTTCAGAAAATCTTGGGGAAGTGCCCAAAGAGAATCCAGGGAGACTCAAGACGGACTGG
Source organism: Hyphomicrobiales bacterium (assembly GCA_019237215.1). Taxonomy (GTDB): domain Bacteria; phylum Pseudomonadota; class Alphaproteobacteria; order Rhizobiales; family Xanthobacteraceae; genus VAZQ01. The sequence continues at coordinate 14,746 of JAFAHL010000412.1, forward strand.
AACCGCAGGTCAAGTTTGTGATCCCGTCCGAGGCCAAGCCATGCGGTCACGCGCACGCGCCGTTCGAGCCCGCTCCTGGCTCGACCCGCTCAAAAGCGTAACGCGCATATCGTGAGGACCAACCCATGGCTATCAAAGCGACCTTTTCCCCCGCCGCCGGGTTACTTTGCGAACTAGGCGACGGCGTCGATAACACCATCGTGACTCGTCGCGACGCGGCTGGACAACTCTTCGTGAACGGCGGCGCCATGCCGATCAATGGCGGTCAAGCCACCGTCGCCAACATTGCCACGATCATCGCCTCGGCTGTGTGCGCGAGAATATGAGACTTCCAGCAGTCACTGCGTCAAACGTGGTGGTTGGCCAAGACCGGCTTCTCACGCGCGTCGGAGCCTGGAATACCCGGCCGAACCTTCAATTGAGCGGCGCTCGAAAAGGCCTGCGCCCGCATAAGCAAAGTGGCGACGAGTCCCGCAATCCCCGACGCAGATAGGATCATGGCGACGATGATGAACTGAAAGATACCCGCGTAAACGGGACTGGCGCCGGATACCAGCATGCCGGCCATCACTCCTGGTATCCAGACGAAACCAAGCGACTTCAACATATCAAGACGAGGCAGCAGGCTGGCGTAGACGGCACTTTGAACATA
>JAFAHL010000047.1 GCA_019237215.1 Hyphomicrobiales bacterium
ACACCCATGCAACGGATCGTCATTTTTCTGCTCGGTCTTGTCCTCGGTGGGGGACTGATGGCGTCGGTCCCGCTGGGAAAAGCGCACGATGACCTCACCGGCGCTCTCGCCAGCCCGGAAAACCATCCGCTCTTGCTCCACATGACCACCGGGGATTCCTGGCGCGGTGCGACCGGGCTCGAATTTGCCCGTGCGATGTTGAAGGTCGGCCACCCCGTGGCCGTGTTTCTCAATCTCGACGCGGTCAGGCTCGCGCTCCGTACCGGCGAGCAGGAGAAGAAGGCCTCGATGCCACAGGTGCCGCGCGGGATCATCGCCGACTTGATCCGCGACGGTGCCATCGTGCTGATCTGCCAACCGTGTCTCTCCGAGTTCGGCTTCAAGCTCGACGACATCGTGCCGGGCGTGCAGCTCGGCGCGCCCGGCTATCTCGAGAATTTCGTCTTCGCCGACAATGTGCGCACGCTAACGTGGTAGCGGTATCGCGACGCCATGCGACTACTGCCGGCTTCGAGGCGCCAACGCGGCGGCGCCGCTCGTTCCGACCGCCGACACGCGGAGGATGACACGATTATTTCGGGCCCATGATCGCGTCGGCGAACCAGGTCGCGATCTCCGGGAAGATGCACAGCACGACGACGCCGAGCATCATCAGCGCGACAAACGGCATCACCCCCCATACCACGTCGCGCAAGGGGATATCCGGGGCGATATTCTTGATGACGAAAATGTTCAGGCCCACCGGCGGATGGATCAGCCCCATCTCCATGACGATGGTCATGATCACGCCGAACCAGATGAGGTCGAAGCCGGCCGCCTTGAGCGGAGGCAGGATAATCGGTGCCGTCATCAGGATGATGGACACCGGCGGAAGGAAGAAACCGAGCACGACAACCATCAGCAGGATCGCTGCAAGCAGCACCCAGCGCGAGAGCTCCAACGAAACGATCCACTGCGCCGTCGATTGGCTGATGTGCAGGTAGCTCATCACGTACGAATACAGCAGCGACATGCCGATGATCATCATGAGCATGGTCGACTCGCGTAGCGTGGCGATGAGGATTGGCTCCAAATCGCGCGGCGTCCACACGCTGTAGATCGATGCGATCAGCGCCAGAGCGAGCACGGCGCCTAAGCCCGCGGTTTCCGAGGGAGTGGCGTAGCCGCCGTAGAGTGCGACCATCACGCCGGTCAGCAGGATGACGAAGGGCAGGACCCGGGGCAGCAGCGCGAACTTGTCGTACACCGTGAGCGTGTCGACCCGCAGCAGCTCCGAGTGGGCGCCGGTGAGCTTGTACTGAGCCAGCGCCGCACGGTATTCGCGCCGGAACTTGAACATCGCGTAGCCCGCGAAGAGCGCGACCAGCAAGAGCGCCGGCCCGATGGCGGCGAGGAAAAGCCGCCCGAGCGATTGCTCGGCGGCGACCGCGTAGAGGATCATGGTGATCGACGGCGGCAGCAGGATGCCGAGCGTGCCGCCGGCTGCGATGATCCCGGAGGCAAATCCGGGCGAGTAGCCGTGCTTTCGCATCTCCGGGATGCCGGCGGAGCCGATCGCGGAGCAAGTGGCCGGCGAGGAGCCCGCCATTGCCGCGAACAGCGCGCAGGCGAACACGTTGGCGATCCCGAGTCCGCCCGGAATCCAATGCATCCAAGCGTGCAAGGCACCGTAAAGATCTCGGCCTGCCGGAGACCGTCCGATGGCCGCGCCTTTCAATATGAACAGCGGAATCGACAGCAACGTAATGGAGGCCATTTCCTCGTAGACGTTTTGAGTAATCGTGTCGACGGACCCATGCGGCATGAAGGCGATCATGAACAAAGTCGCCACCGCGCCGAGCGCGAATGCGATCGGCATGCCGATGAACATCGCGAACAGGGTAACGCCGCCATAGAGCAAGCCGATGGACAACAGGCTCATCGGGCGCGGCTCCAGCGCCTGAGCTCATGCATCACCTGGAGCAGAATCTGAATGGAAAGGAGCGTCATGCCGATCGTCATGAGCGAATACGGTATCCATAACGGTGGTCCCCACGTCGATCCGGAGTGATAGTCCTCCACCCATGCTTCATGCAGAAGGGTCCAGGATTTCCATGCAAAGAAGGCGCAGAAGGCTAGACTGGCGGCATCGACCAGAATCTGCCGGGCCCTGTTCACGCGCGCCGGCAACAGGCCGATGATCGTCTCGATCGCGACGTGACCGCGCAGCGCCTGCACGGCGGCGGACGACATGAAGACCGCGCCGACGATCAGGAAGACCGACATCTCGTCCTGCCAGTCGGTGGAGATTTTCAGGAAGTAGCGGACAATGACGCTGTAGGTGAGCACAAAACCGGCCGCGACCAGCGCGGCCGACGATGCCTTCACCACGACATTGTTGACGAGCGCAACAATGCGGTCAGCGGCGCCCCCGGGGGGCGCCGCTTGCGCGGACTCGACCTCGTCGAGGCCGTGGGCCATCGCTGAGCCTCGCCGGCATCAGGAGAGCTGAATGCCCTCGGCGAGCTTGAGGAGTTCCGCCGACAGTGGCGTCTTCTGGGCGTAGTCCTTCCATGCGGTGTCGCGGGCAATGGCGCGCCATTTTTCGACGGTTGCTTCGTCGAGGTCGAACACCTTGGCGCCTTTCTTGGCATAGACCTGGGATATCCTCTCGTCGTCGGCCATTGCTTCCTTGGTGCCGAACTGTTCCATCTCGACGCCCAGCGCCATGATCACGTCCTGCTGATTCTTCGGCAGCGCGTCGAAGATTTGCTTCGACATGATCAACGGCTCCAGCATGAACCAGTAGGACTTGCCCCGGCCGGTGGTGAGACTCTTGGCGAGCTCTTCAAGGCGGAACGAGATCAGGCTGGTCGAGGACGTGATGGCGGCGTCGCAAGCGCCGGTCTGCATCGCGGCATAGAGCTCGTTCGACGGCGTGGTCAGCGTGGTCGCACCAGCAGCCTGCAGCACCATGTCCATCTCGCGGCTGCCGCCGCGCACCTTCAATCCTTTGACGTCCTGTGGATTGACGATCGGCGTACTGCGGCTCGCCACCCCGCCAGCTTGCCAGATCCAGGACACCATGATGACGCCCTTGCCGGCGAGGAACTGGTTGAATTTCTGGCCGACCTGGGCTTGCTTCCAGGCGGCGCCTTGTTTGTAGGAGCTCACCAATCCGGGCATCAGTCCGATGTTGAGCTCGGCGAACTCCCCGCCGCCATACGAGATCGGATAGAGGCTGAGATCGAGCACGCCTTTGCGTACCGCGGAAAATTGCGCCACGGTCTTCATCAGCGACGAATTGGGGTAGACCTGCGCGGCGAGCGCGCCGTTCGTCCGCGTCTCGAGCTCGGCCGCGAACTTGCGGCATAACCGATCGCGGAAATCACCTTCGTCGATCGTGCCGCCGGGGAACTGGTGAGAAATTTTCAATGTCTGGGCCGCCGCAGCCGAGCCCAATCGTGTCGAAGCGATGATCGCGGGCGCGGTCAGTGCGCCGGCAAGAACGGAGCGTCGGCTGATAGTCATGTTCATCCTCCCCATCCGGTCGTCTCTCTCGAGGCCTTGCAGGACGACCGCGGTTGATTTTAGGCCAAGATCATTTCGGCCGGTTCAATGTGGTTCAATATAAGTCCAATGAAAATAAGTGCAATATAACCGATGATTGCTGAAGCAACGCGCGAGCCAATTCACATCTCCGATCAGGGCTTAATGCTTGCAGCGTCGGCACGAAGACGCACTCACGCGCGTGAGTCCGAGCGCTGCTCCACATCGACGACGCCGCTGGGACGAACAGCGCGCGTCATATAGCCACCGTCGGTCGCGCGCGCTTCACCCCTCGCCGATCTCGCGTAAAACTTCCGCCGTGTGTTCGCCGAGCCGCGGGGAGGGCCGTTCCGCCGCCATGGGTTTGCCGCCGATGATGATCGGCGTGCGTACGCCCGGTATCGTCCCGGCCTTGGCGGCCTTGCTCGGCAGGTCGATCCGCATCCCGCGATGGACCACCTGCGGGTCGACAAAGACCTGATCGAGCGGGTTGATCGGGCCGGCGGGAACCTGCACCGATTCGAGCTTCGCCAAGAGGTCGGCGCCGCGCCAGCGCCGGCTGAGCGCCGACAGACGCGCGATCAACTCTTCACGGTGCTGGAGCCGGTCGGAATTCGCGCGGTAGTTCGGCTCGCCGCAGATGTCGGGTTCGCCCAGAACCCCGCACAGCTTGGCGAACTGACTGTCGTTGCCGGTGGCGATGATGATATGGCCGTCCGCCACCGGGAAAACCTGATAGGGCACGATATTGGGATGCGCATTGCCGATGCGCGCGGGCACTTTACCGGAGACGAGGTAATTGAGCGCCTGGTTGGCGAGTACCCCGACTTGGCTGTCGACCAGCGCGGTATCCACCTGGCAGCCACGCCCGGTGCGTCCGCGTTCGATGAGCGCGGCGAGAATGCCCACCACCGAATAGATTCCGGTGAAAATGTCGGCGACCGGGACACCTGCGCGCTGGGGTTCGCCGTCCGGCGTCCCAGTCAGATCCATGATCCCACCCATGCCCTGGGCCATGAGATCGTAGCCCGCGCGTGAGGCGTACGGGCCGGTCTGGCCGAAGCCGGTGACCGAGCAATAGATCAGCCGCGGATTGTCCTTGCTTAGACTGGCGTAATCGAGGCCGAACTTCGCGAGCCCGCCGACCTTGAAGTTTTCGATCAGTACGTCCGAATGTGCCGCCAGCTTCTTGACGATGCGCCGGCCATCCTCGCTCTCGAAATCGAGCTCGATCGAGCGTTTGCCGCGGTTGGTGGCATGGAAGTAGGCAGCGCCGAGATGGTGGCCGTCGGCGGCCTCGACGAAGGGCGGTCCCCAGCCCCGCGTGTCGTCGCCCGTGCCCTTGCGTTCGACTTTGACCACGTCGGCACCGAGATCGGCGAGAATTTGCCCAGCCCAGGGCCCCGCCAGGATGCGGGCAAGCTCGAGCACGCGTAATCCGGCCAAAGGCCCTGGCATCGACCATTCCTCCCTCGGACGAGTGGCGGGCGCTTCAGGTTAAGAAAACAGCCGCTTGTGTGGCCTGCCCACCCCTATCTTGTCCATAGCCGCCGGACGCGGCGATTTGGCATGATTTGTGAATTCGCCATGGCGACACTATGTATCCATCTAACGCGGCGGGAGATTCGAGCCCTTGTGAGTACCTCATCCTTCAGCGATATGCTGCAGTCCATCGCGGAACGCGGCCGCGCGCTCATCGACCGCACGCGCGACCGGCGAGGGGTCGCCGAGCAACGCTCGGCCAACCTCGCCCAGCTCTGCGAGGATCTCCTGTCCGGCCGCGGCGAAGCCTCGGGGGTGGCGCTCGCGCGCGAAATCCTCTCGCGCTACGGCGAGCTCAAAACCGGTCCCCGCATCGCGTTCTTCGAGGCGCTGGCAAGCCGCTTCGGCCCCGACCGCAACCGGCTCAGCGCCGCCGCCAACGCCTGGCTGACCGCGCCTTCGGACGCAGCCGCATCCAAGGTCCACCGCGCATCCGAGCCGAGACGGCTCGAGCTCTTCCGGCGCCTCAATCTCGCCCCGGGCGGAACGGCGGCGCTGGTGCGCATGCGCGAGCAGTTGATGGACGCAATGGATCATCGTGACGATCTCGCGGTCATCGACGAGGACTTCCTTCACCTGTTCTCGTCGTGGTTCAACCGCGGCTTCCTCGTGCTCAGGAGCATCGACTGGTCGACCCCGGCCAACCTTTTGGAGAAGATCATCCGCTACGAGGCGGTGCACACGATCCGCGACTGGAACGATCTGCGCGCGCGCATCGATTCGCCGGATCGGCGCTGTTACGCCTTCTTTCATCCAGCACTGGTCGACGAGCCGTTGATCTTCGTGGAGGTCGCGCTCACCCGGGGCATTCCGGCGGCGATTGATCCGATCCTGTCGGCCAAGCGCGAGCCGGTCGAGCCCGAGCGAGCGACCACGGCGGTGTTTTATTCCATCTCCAATTGCCAACGCGGGCTTGCCGGCGTGTCCTTCGGCCATTTCCTCATCAAGCAGGTGGTCGAAGAAGTCAGCCGCGAAATTCCGCGCTTGGCGACCTTCATCACATTGTCGCCGGCGCCGAACTTCGCCGGATGGCTCGAGCGCGAGCGCGCCACAGCGGGGTCGGTTGCGCTCAATGCGGAGAATCGCGCCGCGCTCGCCGTTCTCGACCGTCCTGATTGGTGGCGGGATGAGGCGACCGCGGAGATGGTTCGCGAGCCGCTGTTGCGGGCAGCCGCCTGGTACTATCTGCGCGTGCGCGGGGCCCGCGGCACGCCGCTCGATTCGGTTGCGCGCTTCCACCTCGGTAACGGCGCGCGGCTCGAGCGGCTCAATTTTCTGGCCGACACGTCGGAGCGAGCGCTGCAGCAATCACATGGTTTGATGGTAAATTACCTTTACGATCTCGAACACATCGAGCAGAACCACGAGGCGTATGCGCAGCAGCACGCAATCGTCGCGTCAGGCGCGGTGACGCGCCTTGTGCGGGCGCCGACGCGCGACGTCGCTCCAGCGGCAGAGTGACGACTGCCTCGTCCTAGGTTCGGCCATAAACCGGCACCACCGCGCCGCGGGCGACGCGATTCTCCGGCGACGCCAGGAACAGGATCGTCGCCGCCACCTCTTCGACTTTCGCCCAAGCGGCATGGTCCGCCTGGGGCATGGTCCGCCGGTTCACTGGGGTATCCATGGTCGAAGGCGCGATGGCATTGACCAGAATGCCCGCCTTCACGACCTCTTCGGCCAGCGCAACGGTGAGCGCGGCGACTGCTGCCTTGCTGGCGCTATAGGCGACCATGCCGGCGCCCGCGCGCCATTCGAGCGCAGGGCGGGTTGCGACATTGACGATGCGCCCGCCTGCCCCGGTGGAGGTCATGGCATTGACCGCGGCCCGGCAGCAGAGAAAGGCGGTGACGAAGTTCATGTCGATTTGCTTCATCAAATCGGATTTCGTCGTTTCCCCGACGGGCGCCATGGCAAAACCGCCGGCGATGTGGATCGAAGCCCAGAGCTTCGGCACGCTGCCGTAAAGTTTGGCAACGGCCGCCTCTTGGGTCAGATCAATACCGGGGACGAGCTTAACCTCGGCACGGTTACGCAACGTAAAACGATCGGCTTCCGCCGGATCGATATATGGCACGTGGCAGACAGCGCCGGCCTCGAGCAGCGCGCCAACCATCGCGGTGCCGAGTGCTCCGGTTCCGCCGGTGACGATCACATGGCGATCGCGATAGTCCATCGGTCTCTCCCTCTGCTTGCAAACGCACGCGCTTGCATCATCGTCCATGGCTCGACCGACGCAAGGCCGCGTCGTGCGCCCCTATCTTGAGCCGACATGGCCAGCCGCGCCATGCTCCACGCCCGCGCTCGGAAGGAATCAACGAGGATGGCCGAGTTCGATTTGGCGATCGTCGGCGGCGGAATCAACGGCACCGGCATCGCTCGCGACGCCGCCGGCCGTGGCCTGCGTGTCCTGCTGGTGGAGCAGAACGATCTCGCGTCCGGCACCTCGTCCGCCTCGACCAAGCTCATCCACGGGGGGCTGCGCTATCTTGAGCAGGGATGGCTGCGGCTCGTACGCGAGGCGCTCCTCGAGCGCGAAGTGATGTTACGCATGGCCCCGCACCTCATCCGGCCCATGCGCTTCGTGCTGCCGAGCGAACCAGGCCTGCGTCCAAACTGGATGCTGCGCTTGGGGCTGTTCATCTACGACCACCTCGGCGGCCGCCAAATTCTTCCTCCGGCCCGCGCCCTCGATCTCGCAAACGACCCGCTCGGCGCGCCGTTGAAGCGGCGTTACGACCGCGGCTTCGAATACTCGGATTGCTTCGCGGACGACGCGCGTCTCGTCGTGCTCAGCGCGCTCGATGCCTCAGAGCGCGGCGCCGTAATCCGCACCCGCACCCGCTGCATCAGGGCCGAACGGGGCGTCGTATGGCGGCTTATGCTCGATGTGCGGGGTCGCCGCGACGTCGCCACCGCTCGCGTCCTGGTCAACGCCACTGGGCCTTGGCTGAAGCTGTTCGCGGGCGGCGTGCTCGGTGATGCGACCGGCGTGCCCGCGCGGCTCGACAAGGGCAGCCACATCGTGGTGCGGCGTCTGTTCGAGCACGATCGCGCTTATATTGTCCAAACGCACGACCGGCGGGTCGTGTTCGCGCTGCCGTTCGAGCGGGATTTCACGCTGATTGGCACCACGGATCAGAGTTTTACCGGCGATCCGAGCGGCGTGGAGCCGACCGTCGACGAGATTGCCTATCTCTGCGAGGTGGCGAACCAGCACTTTCGCGCAACGCTCGGTCCCGCCGACGTGGTTTGGTCGTTCGCGGGCGTTCGCTCGCTCTACGATGACGGCTCGCGAAAAGCGCAGGACGTAACCCGCGACTATGTCCTGACCCTCGACGAACGCAATGGCGAGGCGCCGCTTCTCACTGTCTACGGCGGCAAGATCACGACCTATCGCCGCCTGGCCGAACATGCGCTCGATAGACTTGCCCATGTTATCGCAGCCGGGCCGGCGTGGACCAAGGACTCGCATCTGCCGGGGGGCGAGTTTCCCTATGATGGCGTCGAGGCACTGGTAGCCAAAACATGCAAAGCGCGACCATTTCTGAGCGAAGGACACGCATTGCGCCTGGTGCGCGCCTATGGCACCCGCGTTGAACGCGTCCTCGGGCCGGCGAGGAGCCTGGAAGACCTCGGGCCGTGCTTCGGCGCCGATCTCACCGGCGCTGAGGTGCGCTATTTGATGGAGCGGGAATGGGCGCAGACCGAGGATGATGTGTTGTGGCGGCGCACGAAGCTGGGCTTGCGCTTTTCATCGGAAGAGCGGCGGCGCTTGGCAAATTTCATGGCCGCCATGGCCGGTGGCGGCGGATGACAGATGCCGTCGCTTTGGGACCCCGATATGCTACGTGAATCGATCGTCGGCGCCCGAGCGTGGCCGTCGGCGGCCGTGGCGGCGCAAAGGAACGAGCTTGCCCGATTATCTTCTCGCGATCGACCAGGGCACGACCTCGACGCGGGCTATCCTGTTCGATGTCGCGCTGACGCCGGTCGCGAGTGCGCAGCGGGAATTTACCCAGATCTATCCGGCGCCCGGCCTGGTCGAGCACGATCCCGAGGATATCTGGTCGACGACGCTCGCAACGGTGCGCGCAGCGATTGCGCGCGCAGGGGCGCACGTCAGCGATATCGCGGCCCTCGGCATCACCAACCAGCGCGAGACCACGATTGTGTGGGAGCGGGCCACCGGCCGCCCCATCCACAATGCCATCGTTTGGCAGGATCGCCGCACGGCGGATACCTGCTCCGCGTTGCGGCAGGGCGGACATGAGCCGCTGATCACGGCGCGCACCGGGCTCGTGCTCGATCCCTATTTTTCGGCCACCAAGATCGCGTGGTTGCTCGACCACGTGGACGGCGCGCGTGCGGCGGCGCAGAGGGGCCAGCTTGCCTTCGGCACCGTGGATAGCTTCTTGTTGTGGCGGCTCACCGGCGGCAGGGTGCATGCGACCGATGCCACCAATGCGGCGCGTACCCTGTTGATGGATATTCACAGCGGGAACTGGGACGCGGGCCTCTGTGAATTGTTCGGCGTCCCCAACGCCCTGTTGCCGCCAATACGCGATTGCGCGGGCGACTTTGGCACTACCGATCTGTTTGGCGGACCGATCCGCATTCTAGGGCTCGCCGGCGACCAGCAGGCGGCGACGGTGGGACAGGGCTGCTTTGCGCCCGGTATGATGAAGTCGACCTACGGCACCGGTTGCTTCGCGCTGCTCAACACCGGGGATCAGCCGATTGCGTCGAAGAACCGCCTTCTTAGCACAGTCGCCTACCAGCTCGGCGGAAAGCGCACCTACGCACTCGAGGGCGCGATCTTCATCGCCGGGGCCGCGGTGCAATGGCTGCGTGACGCGCTCAAGGTGATAGGGGCGGCCCCCGACGTGAACGCGCTCGCTGCGGCGGCCGACCCGGCGGAACAACTCTACCTCGTCCCTGCTTTTGTCGGGCTCGGCGCGCCGTGGTGGGATGCGCAGGCGCGCGGCGCTCTCTACGGGCTCACCCGCAAGTCCGGCGTGGCCGAGCTTGCGCGCGCGGCTCTCGAGGCGGTTGGATACCAGACCCGCGACTTGCTCGAGGCCATGCGTGCCGACTGGCCGGGGGCCGCAGCGAATACGGTGTTGCGGGTCGATGGCGGCATGGCGGCGAGCGACATCACTATGCAATTCTTGGCCGACATTCTGGCGACGCCCGTCGATCGGCCGCTGGTGATGGAGACGACCGCGCTCGGCGCTGCCTACCTCGCGGGCTATGCCGCGGGACTGTGCCCGGATTTGCCGGACTTCGCCGCGATGTGGAGGTGCGAGCGGCGTTTCGAGCCGGGGATGGATGCCATGACGCGCGAGCGCAAGTGGGCGGGCTGGCGCGAGGCGGTGGCACGTACGCTGAGCCGGGGTTGACTCACCATTTTCCGCTTGCAAGCCGCGCTGGCCGATCCGATGCGCAAGCCAGCGGGGGCGCTTATGGCGTCCGCAGGCTCGCCCGCCACCTGACCAATCCCGGCAACCAGCGCGTGGGAGATTGAGCCGCGCGTCCTGTGCCGCTAGCGTGGCCGCATGGGGAACGGCGGCGCCGATACGAGGGACGACTCGCACAGGCAGGGCAGGCGCCGAACGTTCGCGCCGTGGACGGACCCAACCGCGGGTGCGCTGGTGCGGTTCGACGGCGTGCGCAAGCAATTTTCTGAGGTCGCTGCGGTCGAGCGCGTGTCGCTCGACATTTTCGCCGGCGAATTCTTCGCGCTCCTCGGCCCGTCGGGTTGCGGCAAGACCACGCTGCTGCGCCTCCTCGCCGGTTTGGACACGCCCGACGAAGGGCGCATTCTGCTCGATGGTAAGGATATTGCGCTGGTACCGCCGTATCGGCGGCCGATCAACATGATGTTCCAAAACTACGCGCTGTTTCCGCATCTCACGGTCGAGGGCAATGTGGCATTCGGGCTCAAGCAAGAGGGGCTTGCCAGGTCTGAAATCACCACGCGAGTCGGGGAGATGCTGGCGCTGGTGCGGCTCGAAGGTTTGACCAAGCGCAAGCCGCACCAGCTCTCCGGCGGCCAGCGCCAGCGCGTCGCGCTCGCGCGCTCGCTGGTCAAGCGCCCGCGCGTCCTCCTGCTCGATGAACCCCTCGCCGCGCTCGACAAGAAACTGCGCGGCGACACGCAGTTCGAGTTGATGCAGCTGCAGGAGAGACTCGGCCTCACCTTCATCATTGTGACCCACGACCAGCAGGAGGCGATGACGGTCGCCGACCGTATCGGCGTCATGGACCACGGGCGCCTGATCCAAGTCGGCACTCCGCCCGAAATCTACGAGCGGCCGAACTCGCGCTGGGTCGCGGACTTTATAGGTGAGGTCAACCTGATCGAAGGCCGCGTGGTCGACGTGGGGGCGTCGGACACCGTGATCGCGAGCGCGGCCGCCGGGCGGCTGCGCGCGCTTTCGCCCACGGATGCAAAGCCGGGCGATGTGGTGTGGGTGGCGCTGAGGCCCGAGAAAGTGCGGATCGGGCACGCGCCGCCGCCGATCGAAGGCGAGAATTGCGTGGTCGGGCAAGTCGGAAACATCGGCTATCTGGGCGAGCTTTCGATCTACAAGGTCCGACTCGACAATGGGATCGTCATGAAAGCGGCCGTCGCCAACGTGACGCGACTGGTCGAGCGGCCGATCGGTTGGGATGACCGCGTGTGGCTCAGCTGGGCCCCCGAGGCGGCCATGCTGCTGACGCGATGAGCAAGGCCGAGGCGATGAAGAGAGCAACAAGCAAGCGTGGCGAACCCGGCGCCTCCTGGGGGGCGCGGCTGATCGTGCTCGTTCCTTACCTTTGGCTCGCCACCTTCTTCCTTCTGCCGTTCCTGATCGTGGTCAAGATCAGCCTCTCGCACACGGCCATCGCCCAGCCCCCGTATACGCCCGTCTTCGATCTCGCCGCCGGCTGGGAGGGTCTCAAGCAGGCCTTGTCCGCGCTATCGTTCGAGAATTACGCCTTGCTTGCCTCCGATTGGCTCTATCTGGCCTCCTATCTCAAGAGCCTGGAGGTGGCGGCCGGCTCGACCCTGCTGCTGCTGCTGATCGGCTTCCCGCTCGCTTACGGAATGGCGCGCGCCCCGCGACGCTGGCAGCCGATCGTATTCGTGTTGGTGGTGCTGCCGTTTTGGACGTCGTTCCTGATCCGCATCTACGCCTGGATCAACATCCTTCAACGCGACGGCCTGCTGAATCAGGTTCTGCTCGCGCTGGGCATTGTCGACGCCCCGCCGGCATGGCTGTCGACCGACACGGCGGTCTATATCGGCATCGTCTATTCCTACCTGCCGTTCATGGTGCTTCCGATCTACGCCACGCTGGAAAAGATGGATGAGACGTTGATCGAAGCCGCCGCTGATCTCGGCTGTCCACACTGGAAAGCATTCTGGCTGGTGACGCTGCCGCTGTCGCGCCCTGGCGTGGTCGCGGGAGCCTTGCTTTGCTTCATTCCGATCGTGGGCGAGTTCGTCATCCCCGATCTCCTCGGCAGTTCGCAGACCATGATGATCGGGCAGACCCTGTGGACCGAGTTCTTCGCCAACAGGGATTGGCCGGTGTCATCTGCGGTCGCGGTCGTGCTGCTCTGCCTGCTGGTCGTGCCGATCGTGATCTACCAGCAGATGGAGACGGGTGATCCCGCAGGGAGACGCTGACCATGCGCAAGGCGTCTTGGTTCAATGTCGGCTCGGTCGCGCTGGGACTTGCCTTCCTTTATCTGCCGATCGTCATTCTGGTGATCTATTCTTTCAATGCCTCGCGGCTTGTCACCGTGTGGGGCGGCTGGTCGACGCGGTGGTACTCCGAGCTCATCGCCGACCGCGCCATGCTCGAATCCGCCTGGGTGACGCTGCGCATCGCTCTGTTGTCGGCGACGGCGGCGACCGTGCTCGGCACGCTTGCGGCCATCGCATTGGTTCGGTTCGGACGCTTCCGCGGCCGGCTGCTGTTTTCCGGCATGGTCTATGCGCCGCTGGTGATGCCCGAGGTCATCACCGGGCTTGCCCTGTTGCTCCTGTTCGTGGCGGTCGATATCGATCGCGGCTTCTGGACCATCACGATCGCTCACACCACGCTGATCACGTGCTTCGTCACGGTGGTCGTGCAATCGCGGCTGCTGACTTTCGACACGAGTCTTGAGGAAGCGGCAATGAATCTCGGCTGCCCGCCGTTGAGGACGTTTCTGACCGTGACCTTGCCGTTGATCGCGCCCGCGCTGGCCTCGGGTTGGATGCTCGCCTTCACGCTGTCGCTCGATGACCTGGTGGTGGCGAGCTTCACGACCGGTCCCGGCGCAACTACGCTGCCGATCCGAATCTATTCGGAAGTTCGCCTCGGCGTGAAACCGGAGATCAACGCCATCTGCTCGATCCTGATCGCAATCGTTGCAACCGGCATTGTGGGCGCGTCATTGCTGGCGAAATTTCATGATGTCGGGCGCGCCGGCATCGGAGGACTTGCCGCGCGGTGAAGGCGATCAGTCGTCGCGCGCCCGCGCGGACGAAAACAAAAGGGCGCAAGAGAGCGCCCCCAGCGGGCCGATTATTGGGGGTCTTGCGCGGCGTTCGGCTCGGCTTTCGTGGGCGTCGAGTCCCCGCTCGCGGGTGCGCTCTCGGCCGGCGCGGAACTACCCGCCAACGCCGGCGCTGTTGGCGCCGGCGGAGCGGGGTCCGCTGGCGCCGTCCGGGTCAGCCGTTCGATTGCAGAGCGTATTGGATCACGCGGACCGCGGTTGCGTAGCGCATCCAAAATCGGCTGCGCCGCGCCGGAACGTTCAATGCGGCTCTGCGGGTCGGGCAATATGATCGGGTCATCCCACGGCCCCTGCACCATGAACGGCAACTCGAATGCGGGTTCAGCTGCATTCGAGCTGGTGGAAATCGAAAGCAGGCTCGCGGTTCCCCTGAGATCGAGCTCGCGCTCAGGAATCGACGCCGAACCCGCCAGGGCGAGGCCGACGCTCGGCCCTTCCATGCGTACGTCTTCGACGTTGGCGACGCCTTGGACGATTTTCAGGTTGAGCGTGAGCGTCTCGTAGGGGGTTTTGCCGGTGCGGAACTCCCCGCCGCCCGAGAGCGGTCGGCGCTCAATACGCTTGAGCAATTGCTCCACATTGAACCCGGCGATCGCGCCTTTGCGGCTCGTAAGGCCGGCCGTGCCGTTAAGTGCCTTGGTCAGGTCGTAGACGCTGCGGCCGGAGCTCTCGACCGCGAAACTGAGATTGCCTTTACCCTCGAGCCTGCGAATGCCGAACATGTCGCCGAGGCACTGATCGAGATCAACATTGGAGAATTGCAATTGGGCCCTGAAATCAGCGCCGGCCGGCGATTTCGCCAGCCCGAACGTACCCCTAACCACGCCGCCGAAGGCCTGCGATTCGCCGACCGCGACCGTGAGGTTGCCGCCGCGCAGATTGGCTGCGACCGCCGTGCGCCCGAGCTTGGCACTGGCGATATTGACGCGTGCGGCTGACAGCCTGAGGTCGAGGTGGACGCCCTCGAGGCCGTCGAGCGCAATCGGCTTGCTGTCCCAGCCCCGCTCGCCGCTGGTCAGCAAGCGGACGGCAGAGATGTAAGGTGTCAGATCGAGCCCTTCGGCCGCCAGCGTTCCCTGCAAGGTTTGCCGCCCATCGAACGTCAGCACGCCTTCGCCGGCGTTGCCGTCGAGCTCGATATTGACCCCCGAAAGTCCAATGGT
>JAFAHL010000203.1 GCA_019237215.1 Hyphomicrobiales bacterium
AAGGCGCAGAAGCTCGATCCCGACTGCGCCATGTGCTTCTGGGGCGAGGCGCTGGTGCTCGGGCCCAACATCAACCTGCCGATGCCGGAAGAAGCGGTGGCGCCTGCCTTCGGCGCAATGCAGAAGGCGCGGACGCTCGCCGCCAAGGCAAGCGCACGCGAGCAGGCGCTGATTGCGGCCTTGTCGGCGCGATACGTCGAGGACGCGAAGGCGGACCGGACGCAGTTGGATGCAGCCTATGCCGCCGCCATGGCCAACGTCGCGGCACAATTCCCGGAGGACAACGAGATCGCGGTGCTGTACGCGGAATCGGTCATGGATCTCAGTCCATGGGACTACTGGCGGCCGGGCGGACGAGAGCCGAACCCTCAAAGCGCGCCCATCGTGCCGACTTTGGAGCGCGTGCTTGCCAGGGATCCCGATCATCCCGGCGCCATTCACTATTACATCCATGCGGTCGAGGCCTCCGACCGGCCGAAGCGCGCGGAGCCTTACGCCGACCGTTTGCGCGGCGCCGTTCCCGGCGCGGGCCACCTGGTGCACATGCCGAGCCACATCTATTACCGCATCGGCCGTTATCTCGACGCCCTCGGGGACAACAAGACCGCGGTGGCGGTGGACGAGAAATACCTCACCGCGAGCGAGGCGCCGATGGGCGTCTATCGGCTGGGCTATTATCCGCACAACGTGCACTTCGTCATGGCTTCGGCGTTGATGTCAGGCGACGGGCCCTCCGGCATTGCCGCGGCGGAGAAGCTGCGCAGCCTCGTCCCCGACCAGGCCGCGCTCGCCATCCCGGGCGCGCACCCGGTGAAGGCAGCGCCGTACTTCGCCCACACCCTGTTCAGCCCGCCCGACGCCATCCTTGCGCTGCCCGATCCCGGAATGGCCATTCCGTATGTCAAGGCGATGTGGCACTACGCGCGCGGGATCGCATATGTGGCGCAGCGCGATCTCGACGCGGCCACCGCCGAGGCGAACGCCATCGAAACGCTCGCGCGCACGGCCGACTTCTCGCTGCTCAAGACGGCGGGCATTCCCGCATCCGATGTGCTCGAGCTTGCGCGAAGCGTGATCGAGGGCCGCGTTGCCCTGGCGCAAGGCGATGCCAGTGAGGCGATCGAGCGGTTCGAGCAAGCGGCGGGATTGCAGGAGACGCTGCCGTACATGGAGCCGCCATACTGGTATTATCCGGTGCGTCAATCGCTAGCGGTCGCGTTGATGCAGGCGGGCCGACTCGACGATGCGGAGGGTCAGTTCCGGCGCGCCCTTGCGCGTGCGCCGAATAACGGCTGGTCCTACTATGGGCTGGCCGAACTGTATAGGACGCGCGGCGACGCCGAGGCGGCGCGCAACGCGGAAGCGGAACTCGCGAAGACCTGGGTCGGCGATCGTCAACTGCTGGAACTATCCAAGCTGTGACACGATCCTGCTTTTGACTTACGACCGGCAACTTAGAGACCATCGGTAGATACCTTGCGAGTGTCCGAATCTCAGGATCGTACGCAGCGCTAACAGTTCGGGGCGAGGCGAGATCACGAGCAGAAGGCTCGCTTGCAGCAAGGACCAAAGCTGGGTCAACACCAATTCTCTCTGTTTGGTTGCTTACACCTCGGTCGATCATGCCGAGGACGCGTTCAGAAAATTTCAAGCGAGTTATTGCCCACGTCTCCCGGTCAATCACGCAGAGCTGCTGAAAGCCATCAGCGAGGAGACCGAAAAGTTTTTCAGCTTGGCGCCGCGCAGCCAAGTGCTCGTAGCCGTCGAGGTCATTTGCCGCCGGTACGCCAATTTATCTGAACAGCACCTAGCGATGATCGAGGGCCTCGCAGCGAGCGGGAATTAGACTCTGGCATTTTCCGAAATCGGGTTACCGCTTCGCGCGAAGCGGATCGGTTTCGGTGGCGTAGGTCTATCTTGGGTCGAGCGACAGCGATCTGCCCCCAACGGCGACAACGTTACCCAGCCATGTGCGGTGCGGGCTCGACCTTCGATGTTCGCGCTTCGCGCAACGCCTGCTCGAGGCCCGCGAGGTCGAAGGGCTTGTGCAGCACGACAAAGCCTTGCTGCACGGAATCGTGGGCGCTGTCGCTGTAGCCGGTCGTCAGCAGCACCGGCATCGCCGGGTAAAGCCGGCGGACGGCATGGCCGAGCTCCAGGCCGTTCATTCCGCCCGGCATCAGGATGTCGGAGAAGACGAGATCGATCTTAGGATCGTCGGCGAGCAGTTCCAGCGCTTCCTGGGCGTTGGCGACTTGTTTGACCGTGTAGCCGAGTTGCTGGAAATAGGCGGTGGCGACCTCAGCGACCTCAGGACTGTCTTCGACCACCAGCACGGTGCCGGCCCGCTGCGCCACGGCGTCGGGCTCCATGCGCGCGATCGATGGCGCAGGCAATTCCTGCGTGCGCGGCAGATAGAGCGTGATCACCGTGCCGCGCCCGACCGCACTGGTGATGGTCGCAGTACCGCCCGATTGCTTGGCGAAGCCGTAGACTTGGCTCAGACCCAACCCCGTGCCTTTGCCGATCTCCTTGGTGGTGAAGAACGGCTCGAACACGTGCGGCAGAATGTCGGCAGGGATGCCGCCGCCGGTGTCGGCCACGCGGATGGCGACGAACGCGCCACTAAGCCCCTCCTCTGCGGCCTTGCCTTCGAGCACCACCGGCTTGGCGGTGATGCTGAGCGCCCCGCCGTTCGGCATGGCATCGCGGGCATTGACTGCGAGATTGAGCAAGGCGAGCTCGAGCTCGCTCGGGTCGACCTTGACCGCGCAGCTCTGGTCGGGAACCACGACCTCGATGGCGATATCGTCGCGGAGCGAGCGGCTGAGCATGTCCTTGAGCCCGGGAAGCCGCTCGGTGAGATCGATCACAGCGGGGGTGAGCATCTGCCGCCGCGAGAACGCGAGCAATTGACGCGTGAGACTCTCGCCGCGATTGGTCGCGTTCTCGATCATGTCGAGAAGACGCGTGTGCTTCTCCGAGGTTAGATCGCGCCGCAGCCGCTGCGCGCTGCCGCTCACGACCATCAGGAGATTGTTGAAGTCGTGGGCGACACCGCCGGTCAATTGTCCGATCGCCTCCAGACGCTGGGCTTGCCGCAACGCGGCCTCCGCGGCCTCACGCCGCTCGGCTTCGGCGTAGAGCCGCCGCGTGCGCTGCAGCGCAACCCCGATGATCAGTAAGAGAAACAGCGTCGCGGGCAAACCGAAGATCAGATGGCTCGCCATGGTCGCCATCCATTCGCCCCGGATCGCCGAGCTGTCGATGCCGGCAACGACGTAGACCGGAAAGCCCTCGAGCTTGCGATGACCGACGCGACGTTCGACCGCGTCGATTTGGGAGCGCTGGATGGTCTGGATGCTCCGCTCCCGTCCTTGCGCGATCGTCGTGTGCAGAGCGCTGCCGGGCTGGAGACCTTGGTCGGGCCGCTCCGGATAACGGGCAAGGAATCTGCCGTCGGCACGGAGCAGCGCGTAGAGGCTTCCCGGGCTGCGGCCGATGAGCGCATAGAACTCCTCGAAATACTGCGGCAGCACGGCGACGGCGACCACGCCATTAAACGCACCATCCGCCGACGGGCGGCGCCGGGAGAGAACGAAGAAAGGCGTATTGAGACCTGTCAACCGCGGCGTGAGGATCTCGCTGACATAGGTGCCGGCATCGCCGGCTGTCTGCGCGGCGAAGAAGCTTCGCTCGCGCGAGTCAAAATCGGCCGGTATTTGCGCGAGCCGACTGGACACGAGCGGCCGGCCGCTCCGATCGATGAGAAAGATCGCCCGCACTTCCGGCAGGGCGTCGACGATGCGCTTCACGCGCTCGTGAAGGTGCGACTGGTCGCTGCGGATGTCGTCGTCCGACATGCCGCGCACGATTTCGTTGACTTCGGCCATGGCGCGCTCGACCGTCTGAAAGACCTTGAGCGTATGCTCGTGAAGGATGTCGAGCGCGCGCTCGATCCGGTCATCGGCGACGGCATATTCATGGCGGTAGTTCAGCCAGGCCGCAAAGGCGAACAACACGAGCGGCAACACCACCGACGCAACCATCATCAGCTGCAGCAGTCGGACGGCTGATTGCCGAGCGGAACGCATTGCCCATCATTTCACAATTCAATGACGACGACGATGAATATGTGTGCCCCATTCCAAACGACCGCCAGGAGCCTCGGAAAGGCTCGCCGCCACCAGGATTAGCGATTGGTTTTGGCCCAAATTTGTCCGCAATTGGTCCGCTGCTTGCGCGCTGTCATCCTGCGGCGAGCGGACAGCGCATGTCCAACCCACAACAATGAACGCCCGCCTTCACGCCCATCCTCGACGCGCCGGGATGTGGCGCGCCGTCGGGTGGGCGCTGCTCATTCTGCTTGCCATCGCCGGACGGGCGGCCGCCCAAACGGCCGTCGATCTGCAGCTCGTGCTCGCGGTCGATGCGTCGGGCAGCGTCGATCAGGTCCGGTTCGAACTGCAAAAGCGCGGCTACGTCGCAGCCTTCCGGCATGCGCGGGTGCTGCAAGCCGTCCGCTCCGGACCCAACCGTGCAATCGCCGTGACGATGGCGCAATGGACGGGACCGATGCTGCAGGTTCAGGTGGTGGGATGGACACTGATCGGGGACGAGGACACCGCCGTCGCATTTTCCGATGCGATCGAGCGCGCGCCGCGCCAATTGTTCGGCGGCGGCACGTCCATCAGCGGTGCCATCGACTACGCGGCGACGCTGTTTGCGCAAAGTTCATTTCGCGCCAACCGCCGCGTCATCGACGTCTCCGGCGACGGCTCCAACAATCGAGGCCGCCCGGTGACGCTCGCCCGCGACGAAGCGGTGGCAGCCGGCGTCGGCATCAATGGCCTGCCGATTCTCGCGCTCGAGCCCGATCTCGACCGCTATTACTATGACAGCGTGATCGGCGGTCCCGGCGCCTTCGTGATCGCCGCGAAAAACTATGACACCTTCGCCGACGCCATCCTCAAGAAGCTCATCATCGAGATCGCCGCGAACAACCCGTAGCCGGCGAGGTCCAGCCACGGCCGCAAAGCGTCGCGCCCCGCGGAACTTTCGCCGACCGGCGATGTTGTCTCAGCGGCTTTATTATTTAGGACGGAGGAGTGCGATGGCTCAGGTCATCACGCGCTGCCGACTCACCGGTCATTACATGTTCATGGGCATGGATGTTGATCCGAAGGAATTCACGCGTTCACTCGGTCCGTTTGCGCGCAAGTTCTGCCCGTTCTGCGCCTGCGATCACTTGTGGCACAGGGAGGACTCGAAGTTCTTGGCCCCCAAGGCCATGCTGCGGCCCCATATTCAACAAGCGAGCTGATCGCTCCCGGGTCGTCCCTCCCAAAGACGAAGTGCGAAGCATAGCGAGGAATGCTTCGCGACCTTATACCAGCGCCAGACGCGTTGGCTCACAACGCTATGTCTGTTGACCAGTCGTTTGGTCTGGCGCCGGTCCCATCACGACGTCGGCAGATCGCTCAGATCGGCGGGTTCGGGACCGGGCTTGCCGATGTCGGCAAGTGCCGCACGTAGTTGCCCACCGGCGCGGTGGAGAACGTCTGTTGCCTCCTTCACGTCACACCCGTGCAGAAGCAGCACGGCAAGCTTTACGTTGCCGTTTGCACGATGCAATGCCTCGCGCGCCTGCTCGGTGCTGCTGCCAGTGAGTCGCGTGAGGATGCCTTCGCTGCGCCGTATGAGCTTCTGACTGACCGCCTGTAGGTCCACCATCAGTCCATCGTAGACCCGTCCCAGCAAGATCATGACCAAAGATGAGAAGACGTTGAGGGTGATACGCTGCGCCGTTCCCGCTTTCATTCTGGTGGATCCCGCAATTGGCTCCGCGCCGGTATCCAGCAAGATTGCGTGATCGGCCTCTTTCAGGATCGGCGTATCGCGATTGTTTGCAACTCCAATTGTCAAAGCGCCCCGTCGCTTTGCTTCGGTTAGGCAGGACAAGGTGAACGGCGTGGTGCCGCTCGCAGCGACTGCGATGACCACGTCCGCGGAGCCGATTTCGTGTTGTTGGGTGAGCCGGGCAGCTTGATCGACCGCGTCCTCGGCGCCTTCCACCGACTGCAGCAACGCGTTCCGGCCGCCAGCTATAAAAAGTAACAGCCGCTCTTGCGGCCAGCTGAAGGTCGGAACGAGCTCAGCGCCGTCCTGGACGGCCAGTCGGCCAGAGGTTCCAGCGCCGACATAGACCAGCCGGCCGCCGTTTCGTAATCTTTGGGCGGCAGCGAGCGCAGCCTCCAAAAGTACGAAGCGGGCCGCTCTTACCGCGGCGACTGCGGTAAATTGACCCTCGATCATCGCCTCGACGATGTCCAAAGGCGCCCAAACATCGAGATCAGAATATCGCGGGCTCGCGCGTTCGGTATCCATGGATCACGCAGAGTGTTGACACGCAGAAGAACGCTTTTCGCTCCTGATTGGTTCTCGCGCGTTAGGGGATTGACGGAGCATTGGAAATGAACGCCCTGGCGGACCTGCTTTTGCTCGGCATCGACGGCGGCGGCAGCCGCTGTCGCGCCCGCCTTTGCAATATCTCGGGCACGACGCTAAGTGAAGGGGTCGCAGGCGCGGCCAATATTCGCCTTGGAGTGGAGCAAAGCTTTGCCTCGGTCCTCCAGGCCACGATCCAATGCATGAGTGGGGCGGGATTGTCGTCGCGCGATTTCAAACGGGTTGTGGCCTGCGTGGCGCTGGCGGGAGCCAGCGAACCGAGCCAGCTCGAGATTGCGCGACGGCACGAACATCCCTATCGCATAGCGGTTTTCGTCACCGATGCCCAGGCGGCATGCGTCGGGGCACATGGCGGGCGTGACGGCGGCATCATCGTGATCGGCACCGGCAGCATTGGCTGGGCGGAGCTGAATGGGCAACAGTATCAAGTCGGCGGCTGGGGTTGGCCGATTTCGGACGAAGGAAGCGGCGCTTGGCTTGGCTGCGAGGCGTTGCGCCGCACGCTGTGGGCCCATGATGGGCGCATGCCGTGGTCGGCGCTGCTGCGTTCGCTTTTTGCAAAATTTCGGTCGGATCCGCACGCGATCGTGCACTGGATGACGGGCGCATCGCCAAAGGACTTCGCCACCTTCGCGCCCGACATCGTTGAGCATGCTTTAGCCAATGACCCGGTGGCGGTTGAGCTCCTGCGACTTGCCGGCGGACATGTCGATGCGCTGGCGCAACGGCTCATCGACTTCGGGGTGGATCGCCTGTCGCTGGTCGGTGGCCTCGCGGCATCGATCGAGCCTTGGCTGGCGGACTCCACGCGACATCATCTTGTTGCGCCTGGCGGCGACGCGGTCGCCGGCGCACTGCAGTTGGCCCGCAAGGCGGCAGAATCCTTGGCTCGCGGCCTCACTGCCCCGGGGCGATCCCGGTGAGCGATAACCGCGTCAACATGGAAGCGGAATGGCAAAAGAGCCCCGACGCCGTGCGGCAGCAGCCGGAGGCGCTCGAAGCTCCGCTGGCTGAGCTCCTGCGTTGCCTCAAGCGCGAGCCGCCGAACTTCGTCCTGACCAGCGCGCGTGGGAGCTCGGCCCATGCGGCGACGTTCGGCAAGCATCTGATCGAACGCCATCTCGGCATCCCGGTCGGTGCTTTTGCGCCCAATGTCGCTACCATCTACAAGCAGCGCCTCAAGCTCAGCGGTCAGCTCTTCCTCACGGTCTCACAATCCGGAAGGAGCGACGACCTCATCGAGTCGGTCGAGATGGCCAATGCGGCAGGCGCGCTGACCGCAACCATCGTCAACGATACCGACAGCCCATTGGCGAAGTCCTCGGGCATTGTGCTCCCGATGGCCGCAGGGCCCGAACTCAGCGTGGCAGCAACCAAGACATTCGTCACCAGCCTTTCCGCTTTGCTCCACGTTGTCGCGGGCTGGGCCGGCTTGGACGAATTGCGGGCGGCGATCGAGCGTCTGCCGGATCGTCTCGTGGCTGCCATGCAACTCGACTGGGGCGCGGCCTTGAACGCGCTGTGCGAGGCGACGAGCCTAGTGAGCCTGGGACGAGGCCCGACCCTCGCGATCGCGCGCGAGGCCGCCTTGAAGTTGAAGGAGACCTCAAATCTTCATGCCGAAGCGTTCAGCGGCGCTGAATTCCTCCATGGTCCGATTGCCCTCGTGGAGTCGTCATACCCTGCCCTCCTGTTTGTACCCACTGACGACGCCGCAGTCGGACTGCGCGCGCTCGCTGCGGATCTTCGCCGCAAGAATGCCAGCGTATTCATGACGGACCACGGGGAGCAACAGGCGGGTACCTTACCCGCCCTCGCGCCGGATCACCCCGACACCGACGCGGTATGCCTGATCCAGAGCTTCTACGCGCTGGCCATTCGCGTCGCCCAATGCCGTGGCATCAACGTTGATCTTCCGCGCCATTTGCAAAAGGTCACGCGGACCAGATGAATAGCTTGAGGCTGCACGCCATTGCCGCGGACCACGTTTTCGACGGCACCGCCGTGCGCGAGCGCACCGCCGTCGTCGTGGACGGTGCTCGCATCGTCGATCTCGTGCCGACGCGCGACCTGCCGCGGACCATGTCCATTCGCGAGCTGCCCGACGATGCGTGGCTTGCGCC
>JAFAHL010000773.1 GCA_019237215.1 Hyphomicrobiales bacterium
CCATCGAGAACGCCATCGAGCTCGAGACGCGCTACAGCGCCCATAATTACGCGCCGCTTCCCGTCGTGCTGACGCGCGGGAAAGGCGCGCATCTTTGGGATACCGCCGGGCGGCGCTACGTCGACATGATGAGCGCCTATTCGGCGGCAAGCCACGGCCACGGCCATCCGCGCATCCTGGCCGCGCTGACCGCGCAGGCCGAGCGCCTCGCCGTGCCCTCGCGCGCCTATTACAACGACCGCCTCGGCCCGTTTCTCGCGGAGCTGTGCACGCTCACCGCGCTCGACGCCGCGCTGCCGATGAACACCGGCGTGGAGGCGGTCGAGACCGCGATCAAGGCCGCGCGCCGCTGGGGCTATCGCGTCAAGGGTATCGGGCGCGACCGCGCCGAAATCATCGTCGCCGCCGGCAATTTCCACGGCCGCACCACGACCGCCGTCTCGGCTTCGACCGAGCCCGACTACCGCGATGGCTTCGGGCCGTTGACGCCCGGCTTCCGCGCGGTTGCGTTCGGCGATCTCGCCGCGGTCGAGCGCGCAATCACGCCGCAGACCGCTGCCGTGCTGGTCGAGCCGATCCAGGGCGAGGCCGGCATCATCGTGCCGCCGGCGGGCTGGCTCGCTGGGTTGCGCCGCATCTGCGACGCACACCGCGTGCTGCTGATCCTCGACGAGGTGCAGTCCGGCTTGGGCCGCACCGGCGCCTGGTTCGCCTTCGAACACGAGGGCATCCGTCCCGACGGCCTGATCCTGGGCAAGGCGCTCGGCGGCGGGGTGCTGCCGGTGTCCGCCTTTGTCGGGCGCCGCGAGGTCATGGACGTGTTCACGCCGGGCTCGCACGGCTCGACCTTCGGCGGCAATCCGCTCGCCGCCGCGGTTGGGCTCGAGGCGCTGCACGTGATCCGCGACGAAGGGCTGGTGGAGAAGAGCCGCGTGCTCGGCGCCCATATGCTCGAACGCCTGCGCGCGATCGCGAGCCCGGCGCTCAAGGACGTTCGCGGCCGCGGTCTGTGGGTCGGCGCCGAGATCGATCCCGCCATCGCCGGCGCGCGCGAGGCATGCGAGCGGCTGCTGACAAAGGGCGTGCTGTCGAAGGAAACGCACCAGACGGTCGTTCGCCTGGCGCCGCCGCTCGTCATCGCGCGCGCGGATCTGGACTGGGCGCTCGATCGCTTCGAGGAAGTCCTGCACGAGCTCGACGGCACGCGGCGCGCGCGGGCGGCGTGAACTTGCGTTCAACGAGAGGAAGGCCACTCAAATGACGCTGCTCAACGACTGCACCGCGCGTTTCCTGATGTGCCGGCCCGAGCACTTCGCGGTCAGCTACACCATCAATCCGTGGATGAACCCCAAGCGCTGGGCGCGCGATGCCGGCGCGCACGCCGCGGCGGAGCGCGAATGGACCGCGCTGCATCGCAAATTGGTCGAGCTCGGCGCCGTGGTCGAGCTCGTCCCGCCGGCGGCGGGGCTGCCGGATCTCGTCTTCACCGCCAATGCCGCCTTCGTGCTCGACCGCCAGGCGCTGCTGGCGCGCTTCCGGCATCCGCAGCGTCAGCGCGAGGAAGCGCATTTCGAAGCGGCCTTTCGAGCGCTGCAGGCGCGCGGCCTCATCGACGCGGTGAGAAAGCTGCCCGAGGGCCTCGTGCTCGAAGGCGCCGGCGACTGCGTTTGGGACGGGCGGCGCAATCTGTTCTGGATGGGCTACGGCCCGCGCTCCGACGCGGCGGCCGCGTGCGCGGTCGAGGACGCGTTCGCCCGCGAGGTGGTGGCGCTCGAACTCGCGGACGAGCGCTTCTACCACATGGACACGGCGCTCGCCCCGTTGCCCGGCGGCGAAGTCATGTACCTGCCGAGCGCGTTCACCGCGGCCGGAAACGCGGCCATCCGCGAGCGGGTCGCGCCGCAAGCGCGCATCGAGATCGCCATCGAGGACGGCCGCCGCTTTGCCGCCAACGCCGTCGGCCTCGGCGAGACGCTGATCATGTCGGGCTGCGGGCGACGCCTGCGTGCGGAACTCGACGAGCGCGGCTACGACGTCGTCAGCACGCCGCTTTCCTCCTTCCTGCGCAGCGGCGGCTCGGCCTTCTGTCTGACGCTGCGACTCGACCGCCGCTCGGTTCCCCTCGCCAAGGCACATAATGTCGCAGCGGCGTGAGGCTGCGATCGCGGCCACGAATCTCCACTGACAATCGCGGCGTATTTGATCTAAGCTTCCTTCCAGTCAGGCGTGAAGCCGAACGAGCCCGCGGGCGAAAGCTGCGGCAGAATCGGCGGCGCCCGGGCGGGAACCCCATGGGAGGACTGCATCATGCGCAAAAGCAAAATGACGCGCCGCCGCTTTCTGGCGGCCACCTCGACGGCCGTCATCGCGATGCCGTATGTGCGCGGCGCCCACGCCGCCGGCGCGCTCTCGATCGGTTTCTGGGACCATTGGGTGCCGGGCGCCAACACCGCGTCGCAGAAATTGTGCGAGGAATGGGCGGCCAAGGAGAAGGTCGATATTTCGATCGACTACATCACCTCGCAGGGCAACAAGAACTTGCTGACCATCGCGGCCGAGGCGCAGGCCCGCTCCGGTCATGACACTCTCGCCTTCCCGACTTGGCAACCGGCGGACCAGGCGAACCGGCTGGAGCCGGTCGACGACATCATGACGGAGCTGATCAAGCAAAACGGCGCGGTCAATCCGACGGTCGAGTATTTGGGGAAATCCGGCGGCCATTGGATCGCGGTGCCATCCGCCGTGGGCAGCCAGATCAAGGGGCCATGCTCGCGCATCGACTTGATGAAGAAGTATGCCGGGATCGACGTGCAGGCGATGTATCCGGCGGGCTCGCCGCCGAAGGCCGAGGCCTGGACGCTCGACGCCATGCTCAAGGCCGCCGAGGCTTGCCACAAGGCGGGTTATCCCTTCGGCATCGGACTCGGCGTGACCGAAGACAACGTCGATACCGCAGGCGCAATCTTCCAATCGTTCGGCGCGGTCCTGGTCGACGCCAAGGGCAACGTGTCGGTCAAGACCGACGCGGTGCGCCAAGCGCTCGAATATTACAAAAAGCTCGCGCAGTGGCTGCCGCCGGACGCTCCGGCGTGGGACAACACCTCCAACAACAAGTACCTGATTGCCGGCAAGGGCTCGCTGATCATGAATCCGCCGAGCGCATGGGCGGTCGCCAAGCGCGATGCGCCGCAGGTTGCCGAGCAATTGTGGACGCACGGCATGCCCGCCGGTCCGAAAGGACGCTACGCGCCGTTCCTGCCTTACTTCTACGGCATCTGGAACTTCGGCAAGAACAAATCGGCGGCCAAGAGCCTGCTCGTCTATCTGTCGCAACCAGCGGCGGTCGAGGCGATGGTCAACGCGAGCTTCGGGTACGACCTGCCGGCGTTCGAAAAGTTCACGACGTTCAAGGTCTGGGCGGAGGAAGGGCCGCCCAAGGGCACGCTCTACCACTATCCCAATCCGCACAATCACCAGATTCTGTCGGTCGCGGCCCAACCCGCCCCGCCGAAGATCGCGGTGCAGATTTATACCCAGGCGATCCAAACCAAGATGGTGGTGCGCTTCATGCAGGGGGAGCCGCTCGAGAAGACCCTCGCTTGGGCGGAGACCGAGGTCGAAGGCTTCATGCGGACCTGAAGGCGCTCGCGGTGCAGCGCTGCGCCGACACGCCGGATGGCAGCACCGCCGCGCGCGGCAGCGGGCTCCTTCGCCGGGTGAGGGCGCCCGCTGCTCCACGCTGCACCGCATCCGGGACACGGGGCTTGAACGCGTCACCCAGACTCTAGTCGCGGCCAGGAGCTTGAGCATGGTCGACGCGGCAGTGGAAGCGCTTTCGATTGCAGGCGGCGGCCGCCGGCGCTTGGCGCTGCGCAACGCCATGCGGCGCAAATCGACCATCGCGTTTTTGATGACGCTTCCGCTCATCCTCTTGGTGGCGCTCCTCGTCCTCTATCCCGCGCTCTACTCCATCCATCTCGCCACGCTGAACAAGTCGATGGAGCGCTTCGTCGGCTTCGGCAATTTCCTGTTCCTATTCAAGCGCGAGACGTTCTGGATGGTGGTGCGGCAATCCTGCATCTTCGCCATCACCGCCGTCATCTTCAAAGCGCTCATCGGCTTCATCGTCGCGCACTTCGTGCACAACATCCCGAGCCGCGGCCAGCGCAAGTGGCGCGGCATGCTGTTGGTGCCCTGGGTGATCCCGCCGGCGATGAGCTGTCTCGCCTGGCTGTGGCTGTTCGATCCCTCCTACAGCGCGTTCAACTGGCTCTTGGACAAGGTCAACATCGGTCCCGTCGCGTGGACCGGCGACGCCAATTGGGCGCGCTTTTGCGTCATTCTAGTCAATGTCTGGATCGGCGCGCCGTTCTTTATGATCATGTACTTGGCGGCGCTGAAATCGGTTCCCGAGCAGCTCTACGAGGCGGCCGCGATTGACGGCGCCAACTGGTGGCAGCGCATGTGGTACGTGACGCTGCCCATGATGCGCAACATCATGGCCATCACCGCGCTGTTTTCCCTGATCGTGACCTTCGCCAACTTCGACATCGTGCGCATCCTGACCGCGGGCGGCCCGATCGATCGCACGCACGTGTTCGCCACCTGGGCGTTCTGGATCGGCATCCAGGGCAACGACATTCCGCTCGGCGCCAGCGTCTCGCTGTTCATGGTTCCGATCCTCACCGTGGCGGCGGTCTTCATCCTGCGCGACGTCAATCGCCGCGCGAGCGAGGCGGCATGACCGCCGCCTCGATCTCCGCCGCATTCCCCGCGCGCCGGCGACGGCACCGCAGCATGCGGCGCGACCGCCGCTGGGCGCTGACCTGGTCCTATGTCTTCCTCACGCTGTTCGCGGCCTTCTTCCTGATGCCGCCGCTCTACATGCTGATCACCTCGCTCAAGAGCAGCGGCGAGATTTCCGCCGCCGGCAATCCGTGGTGGGTGCAGCATCCGACGCTCAGCAATTATGTCGAGCTCGTCGGCTCGCAGCAGTACCTCATCTTTTTCCGCAACTCGGCCCTCGTCTCCGTCATCGTGGTGGCGGTGACGATGCTCATCAGCGTGCCGGCGGCCTTCGCCCTTTCGCGCATGCGGTTCTGGGGCTCGGCCGCGCTCGCAACCGGAATCTTCCTCACCTACCTCATTCCGGAGACGCTGCTGTTCATTCCGCTGTTCAAGATGTTTGCGGTGATCGGCGACTGGACCGGGATCCAGCTCATCAACAAATGGTACGTACTGCTCTTCCTCTACCCGACGCTGACGGTGCCGTTCTGCACCTGGATCATGATCGGCTATT
>JAFAHL010000783.1 GCA_019237215.1 Hyphomicrobiales bacterium
ATCCCCGGTCAGGAGAAAAGCTTTTCCGCCGACGCGATCGCCGACGCCGCGCGCGCGGTCGGCATTCCCGCGCAGAGCGCCGATGACTTGGAGGCCGCGCTCGCCGCGATCGGCCGCTTCGGGCTTGCGCCGCCGCCGCGCATCCTCGTCACCGGCTCGCTCTATCTCGCGGGCGCGGTGCTCGCCGCCAACGGCACGCCGCCGCTCTAGCGTCGTTCGCCGGAGACGGGGCCAGATGAAGCGTTAGAGCATGTTTGCGTGTGCTTGAAGCATAATGAGGCCGCGTACTCGCTGCTCTCCCCTCCCCCTTGTGGGGAGGGGATGGGGGTGGGGGTGGTGCGACTCCTTCGCAGGTGGCGCCATCATTATCTCGCCGCACCACCTCCCTCCCCAACCCTCCCCCAGCCGGCTGCGGGCTTGCCCGCTTCCGGCCGTTATTAAGAGTGACCAAACCCCGGCAAGCCGGGGTTTGGTTGGGGGGAGGGAGCAGACCGAGTTCGCCGCTCGTACTGATTCCATCTCACACGACCGCACTCCAAGCGCGCGCGTCTTCGACGCTAGGAGCTAGCGTAAGGAAAAAATTTTCCGATGATTTGAGACCGGCCGGCGTCACACCGCCGTGGTGATCCACTGTTCCAGCTTCTGCTTGGGCGCCGCGCCGATCTGGCGCGAGGCCATCTGGCCGTTCTTGAAGATCATCAACGTCGGAATCGACTGGATGCCGTACTTGGCCGCGGTCTGCGGGTTCTCATCGACGTTGAGCTTGACGATCTTCACCTTGCCGTTGAGCGTGCCCGCGATCTCCTCGAGCGCCGGCGCGATCATGCGGCAGGGGCCGCACCATTCGGCCCAGAAATCCACCACGACCGGGCCGGTCGCCTTCAACACCTCGGATTCGAAAGTGGTGTCCGAAACCTTGCCAACGGCCATGGGAAGATACCTCGTTGCTGGGCGAGCGCGCCGCGTGTGGGAGGCCGAACCTATGAACGCGCCCGTCCAGCGTCAAGGCGGCTTCACAGGGAGGTGACGGTGGCGAGCGCCGCGTCCAGGCTTGCATCCGAAATCTCCATGAGATCAGGAACATCGGTCCACACGAGGGCGGCGCGAATGCGCTTGCCCGGGTAGAGCTCCCCGAGCACCGCGCGGTAAAGCGCAAGCTGGGCGATATAGGCGTCCGGCACCTCGGCGAGGCGGCGGGGGGCAGGACGGTTGGTCTTGTAGTCGGCGATGAGGACCGAATCGCTGGTCACCGCGAGGCGGTCCACCTGGCCCGAGACGGCAAGCGTGCCGCCGTGGAGGCGCCCGACGATCGCAACCTCGGCGCGGCTTCCCGGCAAGAACAGCTGCGCGAAGCGCGGATCCTCGAGCAGCAACAGGATCTGCTCGACGATCGCCGCGCGCTCCTCGGCGGAAAACTCGGCGGCGGTGCGGTCAAGGTGGCGCCGCGCGGCCTCGGCGCGCGCCGCGCTCGCAATGTCGGGCAGCGATTGCAGCAGCCGGTGCACGGCCACGCCACGCGCCAAGGCCTTGTCGCGATCGATGCGGCTGCGGTCGGCGGCCGCGCGCATCGGCGCCGTCTCGTCATAGGCGAGCGCCGGCGAGACGGGCCGAACCGGCGGCGGTTCGGCGCTCGCGTCGCGGTCGAGCCAGGGCGGGCGTTCAGCCGTGGACGGCGCCGGCGCGGCGGCGAAGGTCTTGCCTGCAGACGGCGGCGTCTTGCGGTAGCGCCAGACTTTGCCGTCGCCGTCGTCGGCTCCCTCCTCGACCGCGACCGGCGGCTTGAGCGCCGCAAACACCAGGTTCCACCAGCAGCCCTCGGGCCGCGCGCGCTCGCCGTCGGCGCCGCATATGACGAGGCGGTCGATGGCGCGCGTCATCGCGACGTAGAGCAGCCGCCGGTATTCGTCCTCGGCCTCGCGCCGCGCGCGCTCGCGCGCCGCGGCGACCGGCGCGGTGTCGCTCGCCTTCACGCCGGCCCACACGAAGCAGGTCGGCGAGTGGGAGGTGGCTTGTGCCAGCGCCAGCAG
>JAFAHL010000161.1 GCA_019237215.1 Hyphomicrobiales bacterium
TCTCTGATCAAGCCGATACCGACCCCTTCAATTTCGATAACATCGCCAAGCAGCGAAACCTGAACGAGAAGGGCAAGGAATTGGCCAAAGCGTTTGGCGACGCAATCCGCCAGGTTGGCATCCCTGTTGGCGAAGTCTATACGAGCAATTTCAATCGTGCCTTCGAGACGGCGGTACTCGCCGGATTTAAAGACATCAAAAAGACCACCGACCTAACGGAGGGCGGTCTCGTCGTATCACCCGACGAAAATAGCCGGCGAGCTGCGGCACTTCGCAAGATGCTGGCGCCGATGCCCGAAAAAGGCAAAAACACTCTCCTCATCACGCATAAACCCAACATCATCGACGCCTTGGGCAAGGACTGGTTCGATGTGAAGGAAGGCGAAGCATCAATTTTCAAGCCCGATGACGGCAAATACCGGCTCATGGCCCGCGTGCAAATGGAGGACTGGCCGAAGCTCGTTGTCGTCAAATAGAGGGAGCTCGTGTCGTGATCGTGCCGCTGCTGGCTCTTGCGCTCTACGCGGCAGCGGGCTTCGCGGTCGCGGTCGCGTTCCTCGCGCTCGGCGTGACGCGCGTGCTCCCGGAGCCTGCCCCAGTGACGTTGGACGCGCGGATTGTGCTCTTCCCCGGCGCCGTCGCGCTCTGGCCCTACGTGCTCATCCGTTGGCTGAGAGCCTCTCGATGAGGCGGTCGCACCGATCGGTTCACCGCGCGCTTTGGCCCATTCTGGCCTTGGCGGTCGCACTGGGCCTGGCAGCGGCACTCGCGCTGCGACCGCCGCCCAATGTAGAAGCGCCGCAGGCGACGGAGGGGACTAAGTCATGAGTGCCGGGTTTCGCGCCGTACAATGGAACCGAGCGAAGCTCGTCTATGACGGCATCTTGCTCGCGGGCGTGGTGCTCTACATCGGCGCCTATTTGACGCTGGTGTATTGGCTTGACCCACCTAAGGATCAGCCGGCCGCGATCGATCTGCGCATCCGCGCTTTCGGCACCTGCGCCTTCTTCATGCTGACGGTGATCCTTTCGATCGGGCCGCTGGCGCGGCTCGATCGCCGCTTCCTGACGCTGCTGTACAACCGGCGCCATTTCGGCGTGTTGACCTTTTTCATCGTGGTCCTGCACGCCTCCTTCATGGTCGAATGGTATGCGGTCCAAGACGCGTTGCCGAGCCTCTACGACGAACTGACCAAAGTCTCCGACTACGGCAAGTTCATCGGCTTTCCCTTCAAGGCGCTGGGCCTCGTCGCGCTCCTCATTCTGTTCCTGCTGGCGGCGACCAGCCACGACTATTGGCTCGTCTTTCTCACGCCGCCGGTCTGGAAGGGTCTGCACATGGCGCTCTACGTCGCGTATGGCCTCGTCGTGATGCATGTGGCGCTCGGCGTCATGCAGTACGACCACAATGCGTTCATCCCGGCGATGCTGGCAAGCAGCTTTGCCTGGGTGGCGGCGCTCCATCTCGTGGCCGGCTGGCGCGAGCGGGCGGGCGACCGCGCCGGCGCTTCGGGCAGCGACGGCTGGCTCCCGGTCGGGCCGCCGCTCTCGATCCCGGACAAGGGTGCGCGCATCGTCGCGGCGCCGGATGGTGAACGCATCGCAGTGTTCCGCGACGGCTCGCGGATCGCGGCGCTGTCGAATCTTTGCGCCCACCAGCATGGGCCGATCGGCGAAGGGCGCATCATCGACGGTTGCGTGACCTGCCCCTGGCACGGCTACCAGTACCGGCTGGAGGACGGCTGCGCGCCGCCGCCGTTCACCGAAAAGCTCGTCACCTACCGCGTGCGCGTTGCGCATGGCGTGGTCGAGGTCGACCCGCGCCCGCTGCCGCCGGGTACGCCGGCGGCGATCGATAGTGGAAAAGGAAGAGAGCCATGAGTAGGACGATCATGCGTGGTTCGGATTGGGTGCCACTTCGCGGCACGGACCAGCGCCGGCTGAGCGAGGCCCGCCTGCAAGCCCATTATGCGGTACAATGGCTTGCGCGGGCCGCGCGGGCCTATATCCCGCCGCAGCCGGACGACGAGCACACGAATCTCGGTTGGGACGGTGCCCTTGACGGCTTTACCACGCATCCGTTGAAAGACGGCGCGTGGCTGAGCTTGAAAATTACTGATCTCACGCTCGCATTGCACGTCGGCGAGGGAAGGACGCACGTGCAATCCTTTTCTCTCGACGGCCGCTCGGACGCGCAGGCACGCCAGTGGTTGAGCGAGCAGCTTGGCGCACAAGGGCTCGATGCGCACGCGCTTGACGCGCCTTCACCCTACGAGATGCCCGCACACGCCATCTCCCAAGGCGAGGCCTACGGCCCGGCCGGCTTGGGCGATGCGCTGGCCGAGCTTGCGGCATGGTTCGGCAATGCCGCACTTTTGCTCGGCTCGATCCAAAGACAAATGATTGAGCGCAAATTGGCGGCCTCGCCCCTGCGCTGCTGGCCGCACCACTTCGATCTCGCTACTTTGACCACACTCCCGGCGCGCAACGCTGACGCCACTAGCTATGTTGGGGCCGGGCTTTCTCCGGGGACGAGTACTACCACGAGCCCTATTTCTACGTATCGGTCTATCCCGAGCCCGATCCTGCGGCGCTGCCGAGCCTGCCGACGCTCGGTCATTGGCATCTGCGCGATTTCGTGGCGGCCGTTGCGACGGCTCATAAGATCGTCGCCGCCAAGAACCAACGGGCCGAGACCGATGAGTTCCTGCGGGCCGCGGTCGACGGCGCGATCAAGGTCTTGAGCTGAAGCTATTC
>JAFAHL010000624.1 GCA_019237215.1 Hyphomicrobiales bacterium
CGTCATCGAGCACGACATGGACGTGGTGTTCCGCTACTCGGACCGCATCGTGATGATGCACGAAGGCAGATTCCTCGCCGACGGGACGCCGGAAGAGATCAAGGCTAACAAGGACGTCGCCAAGATCCTTCTCGGTGGGCGGCGGACCACTTAAAACAAAAAGGACAAGCGAGTGCTGCTCGAGGTCGAGGCCATCAACACCTTTCGCGGGCCCGCGCACATCCTGCGCGGCGTAACGTTGAGCGTCGGCGACGGGGAGGTCGTCTCGCTGGTCGGGCGCAACGGCGCCGGGCGTACCACCATCATCGAAAGCATCACGGGTCTGCTCCCGGTGCGCTCGGGTCACATTCGCTTCCGCGGAGAGGACATCACCAAACTGCCGCCGCACAAGCGCGCCAAGCGCGGCATCGGCTATGCGCCCGAGAATTCCGGCATTTTCCCGGAGTTGACGGTGGCCGAAAACCTCATGATCAGCCGCTGGCTCTCCGAAACCGCGCGCGGCGCCGCTGGCGGCGTCGACGCCGAGGCGCAAGCGCTGACGGTGTTTCCCGAAGTCGCCAAATTCTTGGGGCGGCCCGGGCTCAATCTCAGTGGCGGGCAGAAGAAGATGGTGTCGATCGCGCGCGCCATGGCGCTTGCCCCCTCGCTGATGATCCTGGACGAAGCCTTCGAGGGGCTGGCGCCAGTGGTGGTCAGACGGTTTCGCGATGCCGTCATGATGATCAAGGGCTTGGGGATTTCGCTCCTGCTCGCGGAATCAAATCTCACCAGCGCAGCCGCTATCGCCGATCGGCTCTACGTGATCGATCGCGGCGAAATCATCTTCCAGGGCACTCCGAAGGAGGCGCTGGCGAACGAGAGCGTCATGCGGACGCTGCGCGGGTGAGATCGCTGCGCCCCGCGCGCTTTCGGTATTTGGCGGCCGGCGAGGACACCGCGACATGCAACGGCTTGCTGCAACCATACTCGTCCTTGGCGCGGTCCTCGTCACCGTGGCGCGCGGCGGGCACGAGCTTCCGATCTATCCCTCGTTTTATCCCCACGAGATCGAAATCAAGTCGCTCGCTCCCGAGCAAGCGGCGCAACCGTTGCGCGACGGCAAGATCCAGGCCTATGCCGGCTCGGGCTTGAGCTTTGCCGGCGCACCCCCCGTCGATATCCGCGCGATCGAATCGCTCGGCTCGTTCATCATCGTGCGCGTCAACCCAGATTCCGCGCATGCACAGGACGACGCTTCGGCCTGCGCCGTGGTCAGGACGGTCACACAGGCGCTTGCGGCGCAAGGCGATTTCATTGCGCATCCCTACCCGGTCACGCCGTTCCACGGCGACTACCTTCATCACGCCGATCTCGCGGCTGCCGCCATGGCGCGCTTCTCGCTCGCCGAATCGCCGATCGCCGGCCTCAAGATCTCGGCGCGCGGCAGCCTCGCACAAAGCCATCCGGAATGGTCCGCCCGCGACGCGGATTGGGATGCCAAGGTCGACGAGGTCGACGCGGCCGAGCTGGTGGCCTCCGCGATGTTTTCCGTGAACGGGTGGCTCGCGCCGCCGTGGGTGAGGACCGGCTGGTTCCACGCTGAGCGCCTCTTGGCCGATGCCGCACGCGAGCCCGCCCGCAGCGAGCGAATCGAATCCGATCTGCAACGCCTCAAAGCCGGCGATTTCATCGGGCTGGCGGAGCGCATCAATCTCGAGCGCGATCTCGTCACGCTCCTGACCGCCGGTTGCCGGAAGATCGTCGCCGGCTACACGGTCAAGCGCGAATACGTCAATGTCGAGTTCTCCGCCGGGATCGAGAACATCGGTTACGATTCGATCGCGGGTCTGCATTCGCCGATCTTCATCCGCACGGTGAAGCTCAAGGACTTTCCCTGGAACGGCTGGCTCGCCCTCGGCATCGACGGTAAGCCTACCGCCGCCTGGAATCCGATCGGCGGCATGGTCGATCCGTTCGGGCGCCTGTTGGGTTTCACGGTCGGGGACCCGGCGCTGCTGCCCTCACCCTATGAGTCCGGCTGGATGCTCAACCGCATCGCCGACCTGCCACCGGGGCGATGAATGACACGGCGCGCAACCATGTCCTCCTTTCCACGGCTACGAGCATTGACGGTGGCGTTGGCCTTGAGCAGCGCACTCACCGTCGCCGCCGACGCCGCCGAGGTGACCTACGCGTTGACCATTGCGAACGGCCGCGTCCCCGACAACATGCGGCTTATTCGCGTCAAGCAAAACGACGTGGTGAAGCTCGAATGGCGCACGGACAAGCCGCTGACCGTGCACCTTCACGGCTACGACATCGAGCAGGAGCTTAAACCGGGCGCGGTCACGGAGATGACCTTCACCGCGCGCGCGACCGGACGATTCACGGTCGAGCCCCACATCGGGCGAACGTCGTCCGGCGGGCATGCGCATGGAGACGTCCTTGTCACCATCGAGGTCTATCCGTAAGCGCATCGGACGGCGCGCAAGGGCGGCTTCATTGCGCGGCTTGACGCGCGGCTTGGCGGCTGGCCTCGCGGGCGCATGTCTTGCAACGCCGGCCGCCGCTCACGGCTTCGGCCAACGCTACGACCTCCCGATCCCGCTCTCGTTCTACCTCGTTGGCGCGGCCGCTGCCGTCGTGGTGTCATTCCTCATCGTCGGACTGTTCGTGCGGGAGGCGCCGCGCGCTCACTCCTATGCGCGCATCGACCTCAGCGCCACGCCGCTGGGTCGATGGATCGCGAGCCCATCGCTTGCGCTCGTGCTCAAGTTCCTCGCGCTCGCCAGTTTCATCATCACGATCCTCGCGGGATTTCGCGGCGACCAGAATCCTTACCGAAACATCGCGCCGACCATGGTGTGGACCATCACCTGGGTCGGCCTCGCCTATGTTTCCGCGTTCGTTGGCAATATCTGGGCGGTGATCAATCCCTGGCGGAC
>JAFAHL010000391.1 GCA_019237215.1 Hyphomicrobiales bacterium
TTGCTGAGCGTGCCGCGCGTGGTGAGCCGCTGTCCGAGGCCGAGCGGCTGCGCCTGCGGCTGCACGAGATCGAGGCTGCCGAGGCTGCACCGGCCGACCAGGGGGCCGAGGCCGACCCGGTCGAGTCGGATGCGCTGGCGGCGGCGCAGCGCGAGGTCGAGCTATTGCGGTCCGAGAACCGGCATCTGCGGGGCATTGAGCCGAGGCGGCTACCGCCGCCGAGCGCCAAGCCGATGAAGGCGGCGAAGCCTGACACCGCCAGCGCCGCGCCGTCTGCGCCGTCTGCCAAGCTCACGGGCGCGTGGAGCGGGCCGCAGGATGGGCCATGCCCCTGGCTCGTGTCGCCGGCGGCGAATGCGGCTCGGCAGCCCAGCGGCGAGAATGCTGCTCTGCCGTCTGCGCCTGTGCCGCCGCCTGCGCCGTCGTGGGATGATACGCCGGGAGGACGAGCGTGGCACATGTGGCGCGATAGCGGCGGCGCTACCGATTGGTGGCGTCATCTGCCTGGCCGCAGCCGCGAGTGGTAAGGGAGCAAGCATATGGACGAAGACAAGATTAACGCGCAGATCGAGGCCGAGCTTGCGGCCGAAGTGGCGAAGCGGCGCGCCGCAAAGCCATCAGTCAGGTCATGCGCGTTCACCAGCGAGTTTTACGGACGCTTCGGCCCGTGCTGATCACGTCACCTGAAGATCAAACCGCATGCCCGGAGCCCTGGGCCACATAGGGGCCAGCTCGGCCGGGACCTCAGCGGTCATTGAGGTCCGAGGCGGAAAGCAGCGGCGTCCCCGCCCTCCCAAACGTGAAGACTGCACGCTGATGGCGTGGTATCGTTGGCTTTACGCACCTCGCACGGGAGGGGCGTATGACAGTCACCATCGGACGGCGGGAATTGCTGGCTGCACTCGGCGGCGCGGCGGCGACGTGGCCGCTCGCGGCGCGCGCGCAGCAAGGCGAGCGCATGCGCACCGTGGGGGTGCTGATGGGGCTTGCCGACGATGCGGAAGCCGAGGGCCGGTTGATGGCTTTCGAGCACGGTTTGGAAACGGAGGGCTGGTCCCTCGGCCAAAACCTTCGCATCGAGTACCGCTATGCCGAAGGCGATTCTGCGCGCATGCAGGCTTTGGCGAAGGAGCTGGTGGAGCTCAAGCCCGACTGCATCGTTGGCCACAGCACGCCCGTTGTGACCGCGCTGATGCATGCGACTCGCACAATTCCTATCGTCTTCGTGTCGGTTTCCGATCCGATCGGCAGCGGATTCGTCGCCAGCACGGCGCGTCCGGGCGGCAACATCACCGGGTTCACCATCCTGAATGCAAGCATCGCAGGGAAATATGTTTCGATGTTGAAAGACATGGTGCCGCAACTCGCCCGCGTAGCCCTGATGTACAATCCGGATTCCGTACCGGATTCGGGCACGTTTTTTTCCGGCGCGTTCATGGAGGCCGCGGCGCAATACAAGGTACAGCCGATCATCGCGGAAGTGCACAACCCCGCCGAGATTGAAAATACGATCACGAAACTCGGTGGTGAAACAGGAAGCGGCATCGCTCTGGTGCCGGATAACTTCACGACTGTGCATCGTGAGCTCATCATTTCGCTCACCGCGCAGTTTCGCATTCCGGCAATTTACCCGTATCGCTATTTTGCCGAGGCCGGCGGGCTCCTGTCCTACGGGGTGGATGCCGTGGACCTGTTCCGGCGCGCATCGGAGTACGTGAGCCGCATCCTTCGCGGTGCCGAGCCGGCGGATCTTCCAGTGCAAGCGCCCACGAAATTCGAGCTTGTGATCAACCTCGGCACGGCCAAGGCGCTCGGCCTCGTGATCCCGAGGGTCCTGCTCGTCGGCGCCGACGAGGTGATCGAGTGAAGCGGCGCACGTTCATCACGCTGCTCGGCGGCGCGGCGGCAGCGTGGCCGCTCGCGGCGCGCGGGCAGCAGGGCGACCGCATGCGGCGGGTCGGCGTGCTCATACCCGGCGCCTCGGAGGACCCGGTATTTCAGGCCCGCTTAGCGGCGATCCTGGAGGGGCTGCAGCAACTGGGCTGGGTCGACGGCCGCAATGTTCGCATCGACACTCGCTTGGGCGCTGGCGACGCGGACCTCCTTCGCAAACATGCGGCGGAATTAGTCGCGCTCGGGCCGGATGTCGTCATGGCTTATAGCAGCAACGCAGTGCCGCCCTTGCTGCAGCTGACCCGCGCCGTACCGATCGTGTTCGCGGTCGTCGCCGATCCGGTCGGCGCCGGCTATGTCGAGAGCCTGGCGCGACCGGGTGCTAACGTCACCGGTTTTACCGGCTACGAATTTGCCCTGAGCGGGAAATGGCTTGAGCTGCTCAAAGAGGTCGCGCCCCGCGTGACGCGGGCGGCCATCCTTCGAGATCCTGCTATAGCGGCGGGGCCCGCCGAGTTCGCGGCAATCCAGGCCGTGGCACCATCCTTTGGTGTGGAGTTGCGCCCGCTCGATGTGCGCGATGCTGGCGAGGTCGAGCGCACAATTACTGCCTTCGCGCAGGGTGCGAACGGCGGCCTCATCGTGACCGGGAGCGTGTGGGCGAGCATTCATCGCAAGCTGATCATAACGCTGGCGGCGCAGCACAAGCTGCCCGCGGTCTACAACACCGGCTATTACGCCACCGACGGCGGCCTGATCGGCTATGGGCCTGACTACTCGGACTTATGCCGGCGGGCGGCCGGCTATGTTGACCGGATCCTTAAGGGCGAAAAGCCGGCCGACCTTCCGGTGCAGGCGCCGACCAAGTACGAATTGGTGATCAACCTCAAAACCGCGAAAGCACTCGGCCTTACCGTGCCGCCACAGCTGCTCGCCCGCGCCGACGAGGTGATTGAATGACACGTCGTTCGTTAAGAGCTGGCGGGAGCAGCCAAGAGAGGCCCCGCCTCGCTGGGAAGGAACCTGGCGCGTATCGCGGTGCCACTAACAATGTTCGTGCACTTTCGCGAGACGCCCTATGGGCTGGCAATGAGCTTGGTTGAGAACCGCCGGGAGAACGGCCGGCTTTACCACGAGCACGTCGCGAGCTTGGGCTCGATCGAGACACCGCCATCGGTGGCCGCCCGCATTGAGTTCTGGCGCGGGTTGCACGAGCGGCTGGCCCAGCTCTCCAACCGGCTTGACGCCGAGACGCGGGGCAAGGTCATGGTGGCGGTGCACGCTCGGGTCCCAATGGTCACGCCGGACGAGCAACGCGCATCATAGATCGCCCGGTCATGTCCACTAACCGGACAGTGAGCCGACATCGCCGAATGATTGAGTGACCCTTGCCTATCGGCCTTAGTCACAGACTGGCCGATGGAAACGTGGTATCCTGCCTCCATTGCATGAATGGCCCCCAGCCGGAGGGTCACATGGCAAGCTACATCCTACGACGGAAGTTCTTAGCCACGCTGCTCGGGGGCGCGGCAGCAGCTTGGCCGTTCGCGGCGCGCGCGCAGCAGGCTGGAGGTCAGCGGCGAATCGGGGTGCTGATGAACATCATGTCAGACGACCCGGAATCTCAAATCCGTCTGACCGCCTTTGCGCAGGGCCTGCAGCAGCTGGGTTGGATCGTCGGCCAAAATGTCAGTATCGATACCCGCTGGGGCGCTGGCAATCTTGAGAACCTTAGAAAATATTCAGCCGAATTGGTCGCGCTCGGCCCGGATGTCATCATGGCCAATTCGAGCGCAGCCGTGTCGCACATCCTGGATGCGACCCACGCCATACCGGTCGTGTTCACAACGGTCACAGACCCGGTCGGCGCGGGCTATGTCGAAAGCTTGGCCCA
>JAFAHL010000512.1 GCA_019237215.1 Hyphomicrobiales bacterium
TGAGGCCCCCGTGATCAATGCGGTCTTGCCTGTCAGATCGAACACAGTTCGGCCCTCTCAGCCTCTTTCAATGCTTCATTGCGACCCTGAACGCTGCCAGATCGGCAGTCGTCCCGACGCTAACGACGGTCGCCCCCTCCACAATTCGCTTGATCAGGCCGGCCAGCACCTTGCCGGTTCCCACCTCGACGAAACGCGTAACGCCTCGCGCGCTCATATAGGCGACGCTCTCGCGCCAGCGCACGGTTCCGGTCACTTGCATGACAAGCGCGGATCGGATGGCCTCCGGATCATCAACAGCAGAGGCCGTAACATTGGCGACGAGAGCCGGCTTGGGCCGGCGGATCGCGACGTGCTTCAGGGCCGCCTCCACCGCGAGCGCCGCAGGGTGCATCAGCGCACAATGGAATGGCGCGGACACGGGCAGCAGGAGAGCCCGCTTTGCGCCGGCCAGTTTGGCGAGCTCCATTGCGCGTTCGACCGCTTCTCTTGTCCCCGAAATGACCACCTGTCCGCCGCCATTGTCGTTCGCGGCCTGGCAAATTTCCCCGTGCGCGGCCTCCGCCGCGACCGCCGCTGCCTGATCGAAGTCAAGCCCGAGCAGTGCCGCCATGGCGCCGGTGCCAACCGGCACCGCTTTCTGCATTGCGCGACCGCGAATGCGCAGGAGCCGCGCCGTGTCGGCAATGGTGAGCGCGCCAGCGGCGGCGAGCGCTGAATATTCTCCGAGCGAATGGCCGGCCACGAATCGCGCATCGCGCGCAAGATCGACGCCCGCTTGCGTCTCCAACACGCGCATGGCCGCGAGCGACACCGCCATCAGCGCGGGCTGGGCGTTCTCTGTCAGCGTCAGCGTCTCGGCCGGCCCTTCCCAGATGATGCGGGTGAGCTTCTCGCCCAGCGCCGCATCGACCTCCTCGAACACCGCGCGTGCCGGCCCAAAGGCGTCGGCGAGGGCCTTGCCCATGCCGACCACCTGGCTGCCTTGGCCCGGAAATACGAAAGCGAACGACATTCCCTCCCCTTGATGAGGTCGGGCCCTAAGACACCGCGACATCCGCCCTGTCAAGCCGAGCGGTGGCTGCCGGTGCACCCTGTGCTGCTAGGAGCAGCCTTGCCTTTTCGTCGGAACTCCGTATAACGCGCGCTTCCGCTCGATCCCGGCTGGGAACTGAACGGACGGCTGCTCGGCCAATGCCGGGCGGCAGGGCCGATGGTCCGGCGTCCCGTGTTCCCGCCTTCTGAGCATTTCGAGCCTTTCCCGAAAAGGGCTCGAAGGGCTTTGCGCCGGGGGGAGCAGCAAACATGGGAAAGGCATCCGATGCCGCTCTACGAACACGTCTTCCTCACGCGCCAAGACGCCAGCGCGCAACAGGTCGAAGAACTGACCGCCCAGTTCAAGGCCATCATCGAGCAGATGGGGGGCAAGGTCGCCAAGACCGAGCAGTGGGGCGTGAAGTCCCTCGCCTATCGTTTGCGTAAGAACCGCAAGGCACATTTCACCCTGTTCAATATCGACGCGTCGCCGGCCGCCCTCAACGAGATCGAGCGGCAGCAGCGGCTCAGCGAGGATGTGTTGCGCTACCTCACGGTTCGCGTGCACGAGCACGAGGAAGGTCCCTCCGCGATGATGCGCAAGGTCGACCGCGACCGCGAGCGCGACGATCGCGGTTTCGGCTTTCGCGATCGTGACCGCGGCGGCTTCCGCGATCGCGACCGTGGCGAGCACCGCCGCGATCGCGAGCGTGAGCGCGACGGCCGTCCACCGCGTGAAGGCTACTACGAGGAGCCCTTTCCCGCCGCGGCGACCGAGGAGTGACCGCCATGGCGCTTTCTCCAACGCAGACTCGTCGGCCGTTCTTTCGCCGCCGCAAGACTTGTCCGTTTTCCGGCGCCAATGCGCCGAAGATCGACTACAAGGACGTGAGGCTCTTGCAGCGTTATGTCTCCGAGCGCGGCAAGATCGTGCCGAGTCGGATTACAGCGGTGTCCGCCAAGAGGCAGCGGGAGCTGGCGCGGGCCATCAAACGCGCCCGCTTTCTCGGATTGTTGCCCTATGTGATCCGCTAGCAGACGACGGCGCGCAGACGAGGGAGCACAGACGACCGAGCGCCAGCGGACGAGCAAACATGGTACGAGAGGCCGACCTGGCCGCCATGAGCGCTGCGTCGTCCGCCCTCCGATGGTTGGGACGGAACTCGATCCGTCTCTAACCGCTGATGAAGCGGGACAGCTGAAGATGATGCAAATCATACTGGTCGGACTGGGAGCCGGGGCGGCAGCAGCGCTGCTGTTCGCCTCGGTCGTGTCGGGATCGATCGCTGCGATCCTCCTGTTTTACCTCGCCCCGTTGCCGATCCTGATCGCTGCGCTCGGCTGGAGTCATGTGGCTGGGCTGATTGCGGCAGCGTCTGCGACGGCGGCGATCGTGGCTCTTTCCGGCACGTTCTTCGTGGCCGTGCCGGTCATCGCGTTCGGGGCGTGGTGGCTAGGCTATTTGGCGTTGCTCGCGCGGCCGGCAACGAACGGCGCCGGCGCGCTCGAATGGTATCCGGCCGGCCGGCTCGTGCTGTGGGCGGCAGTGATCGGAACGCTCATCATCGCCGCCGCCGTTCCCAATTTCGGCACCGACCAACAAAGCCTGCAGGCCGCCCTGCGCAAGACCTACGAACGTATTTTGCACGACCAGTCGCTGATCGAGCTGTTGGTGGTCGCGGTGCCGCCGGCCGCGGCCGTGTTCTCCACCATTATCAATGTATTCAATCTCTGGCTCGCCGCGCGTGTCGTGAAGATCTCAGGCCGGCTCAAGCGGCCATGGCCGGATTTGGCGGCCATGACGTTACCTGCATCGACCTCCGGATTTCTGGTGGCCGCCGTCGCCGGCTCGTTCCTGCCCGACCTCGTGGGCGTTCTCGCGGGCGCGTTTGCGGCCAGCCTGCTCATGGTCTTTGCAATGCTCGGCTTTGCCGTCCTGCATGCGATCACGCGCGGGATCAGTGGTCGCGCGCTCGTGCTCGCGGCGGTCTATGCCGCGGCGGTCGTGCTCGGCTGGCCGGTTCTGGCGATGTCCATCCTGGGGCTCGCCGAGGCTGCTTTCAACATTCGCGGTCGCGTTGCACGAAGGCGCGGGCCGCCGAGTTTGCGAACCTGATGAATGCCGATGCTCAATAGATGGAGAGACAGTCATGGAAGTAATCCTGCTTGAGCGCGTCGCCAAGCTCGGCCAAATGGGCGACGTCGTCCGCGTCAAGGACGGGTTCGCGCGCAACTATCTCTTGCCCCAGGGCAAAGCGCTGCGCGCGACCAAGGACAACCGCACGCGCTTTGAGAAGATGAAAGTCGAGCTCGAAGCGCGCAACCTCGAGCAAAAAGGGGAGGCGGAAAAGATCGCGCAGAAGCTCGACGGTCAGAGCTTCACGGTGCTGCGCCAAGCGGCCGAGGGCGGCCAGCTTTATGGCT
Source organism: Hyphomicrobiales bacterium (assembly GCA_019237215.1). Taxonomy (GTDB): domain Bacteria; phylum Pseudomonadota; class Alphaproteobacteria; order Rhizobiales; family Xanthobacteraceae; genus VAZQ01. Next base: position 3,460 of record JAFAHL010000512.1, read on the forward strand.
CGGTCTCGCCCCGTGACCTGGCCCTGCTGGTCACGGAAAAGGGCTTTGCTGTCAGCCGCGCTCAGATCGCGCTTAACGCGCCGATCAAGACGATCGGGTTGCACAAGGTGCCTGTTTCGCTGCACCCCGAAGTCGAAGTGACAATCAACGTCAGCGTCGCGCGCAACGCAGACGAGGCGCAACGGCTCGCCCGCGGCGAGGACATCACCGTCGTGCGGGAGGAAGGCGAGGAAGCCGCCGCGGCGGCCGCAGCGGCGGCGGAGGCCTTCTTCGAGCCGGAGGTGATCGAGGCGCGCCGAACGCATGAGGCCGCCGATGAGACCTCGCCAGCGGACGCTGAAGCGGAGAAAAAATAGCGTCCTTGCGTTGACGCGGTTTGCGCGGCGCATGCGGCCAACGGGTGAGGACCTCGCAACCGCGTCGGCGCTAATCGCGCAGACAGGTTTCGCGATGGCCGCTCGTCTGAAACCACGGGGGGCGAACCGGAGGCGAGTTCTACGGACGTCGCCGTCTTAGCGCTATTCCTCGAAGGCTTCGATGCCGCTCGGCCGCGGCGGTGCTGCCACGGCGGCTTGCGGCGGACCGGTCTCGGCAGCAGCGCCTCCCGGCGCAGCAGCAATCGGCAGATTGCCCGCTTCCACGCTCTCGGAGGGAAGCCGTGGCCGGATCGCGCCGGCGGTGGCCGCGCCTGGCGGCGGCTGACCCTGTTCGGGCGTCCGACGGCCGTTGCCTTGGTCGGCCCCCGGCGCGGCCGACTGGCCCGCGCCCAGCGTGGGGGGCCGCCGCTGTTGGACCGCCCGCGCATCGCTCCCGACCGAGGCCAGATAAGCGGCCATCGCCGCCGCTTCCCGGCCGCCGGTGGTATAATGTTCCCGCAGAAAGGCCGCGCTCGTTGGCCTCACTTCCCGCGGACTGCGGTGGCACGCGTTGCAGGTATCGGCGAATATTTGCGCCGCCGACTTGCCGGCGTCGAGATTCGCTTGGGCCTGCGCCGGCGCATCCGCCGCCACGGCGGCAGCGGCGATGACCCACGGCACGACTCGAGCAACCCTCGCCACGATCAATCCTCCATCACAGCCAACGCTAAGACGACTCTTTTTGCTTTGAATTTTTGGCCAAAAGAGGATGCGACCTGCCTGCCCCCAGTTGGCCTGTATTTCATTCCTAACCTCTTGCAACTTAAGCCATTGCGGCAGCCAAGAGACTTTGTTTTAATTCTCCCGTCCGGGGGAAGTGCCGGTTGCAATCGGCCGCCGCGCCATCTGCTCGCACAACGACCGCGGACGCCT
>JAFAHL010000577.1 GCA_019237215.1 Hyphomicrobiales bacterium
AGCTTGCCGTCGCGAGATGCATAACCGCTGATGTGATAGTGATGCTCTCGGCAATTCGCGTTCGCGCTGAGATGCTCTCGGCAATCTTCGAGCCAGCGCACGGGATGATCGACTTGCAACGCGAGCCAGCCGAGTGCGACTTCTTCACGGCACAACAACCCTTTATATCCGAACCCGCCCCCCACGTCGGGTGAAATGACCCTGACCGCGCCGTCCTCCAGCCCGAGGCACTCGCACAGGCCAGTCTGAACCGAGTGCGGAAACTGGGTCGAGGTGATGAGAGTGAGATAGCGAAGCCGCGGATCGCGAAAGGCGATGATGCCGCGCCCTTCCATTGGGAACATGCAATGACGGGCGGTGCGGATGTTCCGTGTGACTTTGATCGCCGCGGTCTTGGCGACCTCGTCGACGGGGCCGTTTTCGCTGAACTCGACGAAGATGTTGTCGCCCCACTCCTCGTGCACCAGCGGCGAGCCAGGCTGGCAAGCCTCGAGCATGTCGGTGACGGCAGGCAGTTCTTCCAATTCGAGTGTGACGGCGCTGGCAATGTCCTCTGCTTGCGCGCGGGTCGGCGCCAGGCACATGGCGACCATTTCGCCGACGTAGCGAACCTTGTCAGCCGCCAGGATCGGCTCGACGGAATATTTGAAACCTTTCAGCGGCGGGGCCGAGATGATGGGCTTGACGCCGGTCAGATGTTCGGCGGTGAAAACGACATTCCGGAATTGCTCGGGGACGTTGATTCGCTTAAGTCGTGCATGGGCAATGGGGCTGCGCACAAAAGCGACGTCGCGAGTGCCGGCCATGCGGATATCGCCGACATACTGTCCCCGGCCACGCAGAAATCGATCGTCCTCCTTGCGCGGGGCCGAGGCTCCGATTCCGTATTTTGTCATTGGTCACTGTCAACTAAAACGTCGGACGGTATTGTGAGACTATTTTCAGGCAGATGGCAACATTTAGAAGTTGTGTGCAGCCCGAGTACCGCTAAGCAATGGAGCAGCTCAGTATGGTAGTGCCATAGATCGGCAGCGAGAGCCGCGGCGCTGGCGCTGATGCCGTACCGGCTCGGAAGACGGTGTAACTCGGGAGGTGGTGTAAAATGACTGATTAGGTGGATCGCAGGCGTCCATAGCGAGATGCAGCTATCGCGACGCAGCCCGCGTGCGTAGGTTGCTTAAGACCGGTGCAAAGGATCGGAGGATCGAAGATAAATGACGTCGAAGCGAACGCTGATCCGAGGCGGCCAAGTCTACGACCACGAGGGCGACGTCCATAAGCCGGCGGTCGCCGACGTCCTGATCGAAGACGACAAGATCCTTTCGGTCGGCACCAATCTTGCCCCCGAAGGCACGCACGAAGTCATCGATGCATCCGGACGGTTGGTCGTGCCCGGGCTCATCAATGCGCACTATCATTCGCATGATGTGCTGTGCCGCGGCCTGTTCGAGGAGTTGCCGCTGGAAATGTGGCTGCTCTACACCTTGCCGATGGGAGCCGACCGCAGCAAGGACGAAGTGCGCGCACGCACTCTGGTGGGCGCGCTGGAGAGCCTCCGGTGCGGCATCACCACCGTGCAAGACATGCTCGGGCTTTCTCCGCTCACCGACGAACAGACCGACATCGTCATCGCGGCGTATCGCGAGGCCGGGATTCGCGTCGTGTTCTCCCCGATGGTCTGGGATATTCCCCCAATCGCGATGGTCCGTCACAAGGACAGCCTTCCGCCCGCGGTCCAGGAGATGTTGGGCACCAAGCCGCGCTCGATTCGCGACCAGCTCGATTACCTCGAGCATCAATTCAAGCGCCATCCGGCCAGCGGGACTTTGCACTGGGCCATTGCGCCGTTCGCGCCGCAACGCTGCACGCCGAAAATGCTGCAAGGGTGCGCCGAACTTGCCGACAAATATGATCTTGCCGTGTACACCCACGTCTACGAGACACGCGGTCAGGTCCTCATCGCGCGTGAACTATTCGCGGACCATCAGGGCTCGCTGATCGGCTACATGGACGACGTAGGTTTGCTCGGACCCAGGCTGAACATTGTCCACAGCGTCTGGATCTCCCGCCAGGAGATCGATCGCATGGCAGCCGCCGATGCGGGCATCGTGCTCAACCAGCTCAGCAACTTCAAGCTCAAGAGCGGCATCGCCCCGGTCTTCGACATGCGGCAAGCGGGCGTGCGTCTGGGGTTGGGCTGCGACAACTGCAGCGGTAGCGACGTGCAGAGCGTGTTCCAGGCGATGAAGATGTTTTGCCTCACCGCCGCGGTCAGCGAGCCGGAGCCGGGTCCCGGTCTCGCGCACGAGGTTCTGCGCCATGCCACGATCGGCAACGCGCGAACGGCCGGTCTCTCCGGTCGCCTCGGCGCCATCCGGCCGGGCTATAAGGCGGACCTGATCCTCATCGATCTCAACGACGTCGCCTACCTTCCCTACAACAGCGCGGCTCGGCAACTCGTTTATACCGAAGCCGGACGCGGCGTGGAGAGCGTGATGGTTGACGGGCGGATGGTGGTCAAGGATCGTGTGGTCAAAAGCATCGACGAAGATGCCTTGCGTCGCGAGGTCGTCGGTCTCATGCGGCACTTCATCGCTGACTATGACGCGGTGGTGAGGTCCCGCAAGGCGGCGCTTCCTCATATGCTGGATGCGCATCGGCGGGCGTGGGAGCCGGACATTGGAATGCATCGGTTCATCGGCCGTGCGCGCTGAGCACCGCGGGATCACGACGACCATTGCGCGGCCCTGCTGCCGGCGCTTTCGACCGCGGCGGCGGTGCCGCCCAGAGTCACGAATAGGCGGACCATGACGGGGACCGTGGAAGCGGGAGGATCGCGACAAATGGATCGAGCGAAATGACAAACGCTACCACGCCCATTGCCGATCTCGTGATCTTGGGTGCGAGGGTCGTGACTGACACTGCTTCGTTTGATGCGGGGGTTGCAATCAAAGATGGTCAGATACTCGCCATCGGCGAAAAGCGTGCGATGCCGACTGCGCGGGAAACGTTCGACGCCACCGGCCTACATCTGCTGCCCGGAGCGATTGACGTGCATGTCCACTTCCGCGAACCCGGTTACACCCACAAGGAGGATTGGCAAACCGGCACGGCCGCAGCCGCAATGGGCGGCGTTACGACCGTGTTCGAGATGCCGAACGTCGATCCGCCCACTGCAACACCCGAGGCGCTTGCCCTCAAACAGGAGGCGGCAAAAAAAGCGCACGTCGATTACGGTCTTTATGGCCTGCTCGCGGAGGACAACATCGACCAGTTGGAGGCTCTGATCGACGGTGGAGTCGCTGGATTCAAATGTTTCATGGGCAATACCTTCGGCAATCTGCCGTCACCTTCCACAGGCGCGATGCTCGAAGGCTTCGAGATCATCGCCGGGCGCGGCCTGCGAATTGCCCTTCATGCCGAAACGGCCTCCATCATTGCTCGCAGGGAGAAGAGGTTGCAGTCCGCGGGACGAACCGACCCCCTCGCGCATTTGGCGTCGCGACCTGCCGTCGTCGCCATTGAAGCCGTCTCGCGCGCTGCAGTCCTTGCCGAGTGGACGGGTGCCCGCATCCACATCTTGCATATTTCTTCCGCAGATGAGCTGCGTCCACTACACGAAGCCAAGGCCCGCGGGGTCGATATCACCGGCGAGACTTGCCCGCACTATCTCCTGTTCGACGAGCGCGCCTACACCGATCATCGCTCGGTCATCCGCGTCAACCCGCCGGTTCGGGAAAGGCGGCATCAAGTCGGTCTCTGGGATGGCCTGCGTGACGGCACGATCGACATGATCGCGACCGATCATGCCCCGCACATTCCGGCTGAGAAATTGCGCAACGACATCTGGACCGTAGATTGCGGTTTTCCCGGGGTCGAGACGCAGATGCCGCTCATGCTGACGCAGGTTCGGGCAGGGCGGCTGTCGCTATCCGACTACGTGCGTCTGACGTCGACCAAGCCGGCCAAGGCGTTCGGCCTCTATCCCGCCAAAGGAGCTCTACTGCCGGGCTCGGATGCCGATATTACGCTCGTTGACCTCAATCGCGAGGATACGATCGTGGCGGCTCAGTTCCAGTCGCGTAGCAAGATTACGCCGTTCGAAGGCATGAAAGTTACGGGCGTACCGATGCACACCCTGGTCCGCGGCCGTTTCGTCATGAAAGACCGACAGATCGTCGGCGAAACCAGAGGATGGGGGCGGTCGGTTCGTCGAATCCAGCGCATGCCCCCGCCGCAACCCAAAAACAGCGATCAGACGCTCGCGGCCGTGACGCGGGGGGTGAGCGCAACCGCGGCCGGCCGCAAGGAAACGGGCGAGGGGTGACGGCGACGGACCGAACCCATCGAGAGCCCTTCCTTGGACGGTGACGGTCCGGCCCTCTTCGAATGACTGACGTCTCTGCGTCGTCGTTGGCAGCCGGATGGGATCTCGGCAGGAATACAGGAAAATACAGGAATAAGAGCCGAACTGCCGGCGACGCAACGACGGCGTCGCCCCGAAGTGCTGCACCACTCTAGGAAGAAATCAGCGGCAGATGCGAGCACTGGTGTGCCCCACGGTGCCGGCAGGCATGGGGCTTGCAGGGTCGGGCGAGCGCGATGCGCGCCGGCGCCCCGGGCGGCCACGGTCGATCCATGAACCAAATCCGCGCTGACCAAAGATTGAGCTTCGTGCGCCCAAGAAAGAAGCAGCGGGTTGTTTCGCTTGCAGCGACGCCGCAAGTCGTGGACATCGATGTGGCGACGACGGCGTTGCTCGTGGTCGATATGCAAAATGATTTTTGCCACCCGGACGGGTGGTTTGCTGCCAAGGGCATAGATGCAAGCCCGATCGCGGCCGTGCTGCCGATGATCGAGCGGTTGACGTCAGCGTCCCGGGCCGCCGGCATTCCTGTGCTTTGGCTCAATTGGGGCGTAAGAGCGGACCGCGCCAATCTGTCGCGTCTGACCCTTGCCAAGGGGCATGCCGGCGGCACACCGACTTACGGTGACAGCTCGCCCTCCGGCCGCGGCCGCGTCCTGGTTCGCGATGATTGGGGCGCCGCCATTGTTGACGATTTGACGGTCGATGCCTCCGACATCGTTGTACACAAACATCGAATCTCGGGTTTCTGGGACAACGAACTCGACTCGGTACTGCGTCAGCAGGGAATCACTACGCTGCTTTTCGCCGGCATCAACATCGATCGCTGCGTTTTTTCCACGCTGCAGGACGCAAACTTCCTCGGCTATGACTGCATCCTGATGGAGGATGCTTGCGCGACCGTCTCCCCCGATTTCGTCCGCGACGCAGTGATCTTCCTCGTGTGCCAGCTTCATGGCGTCGTGGCAAAAAGCGACGCTCTTCTTTCGGCGATCGGAAAAGCGGGGTCCGGCGCCCCTTCCGCTCGAGCCAGCAGGGCTATGACAGGAGTGCGTCAATGAATTTCCGTCCAACATGCATATGTCCCGCGCTGCTCGGCGTGCTCGTATTCGCCGTTGCGCTCGCTCTCGCGACCCCGACGAGCGCACAGACCAAGCTCAAGCTGGTGCTGAACTGGAAGTATCAGGGCCCGCAGGGGATGTTTTTTCTGGCGGAAGACCGCGGCTACTACAAGGCCGAGGGCCTCGAGGTCACGCTCGACCAAGGCAATGGCTCAGGTGCCGCGGTGCCGTTGGTTGCGAACGGCACTTACGACGCTGGCTTCGGCGACATCAATGCGCTGATCGAGCTCGCAGCCAAGAAGCCGGAGGATGCGCCGATCGCGGTCTATGTCATATTCAACCAGCCGCCGTTCACCGTGGCGGTGAAGGCTGATAGCGCGATCAAGTCGCCGAAGGATTTCGAGGGCAAGACGCTCGGCGGTGCCGCCAACGATGGCGCGCTCAAGCTGTTCCCTGCCTTGTGCAAGCTTGCAAAGATCGACTGCAGCAAAGTCAATATCACCAATATGCAGCCGAACTTGCGCGAGCAGATGCTGATGCAGGGACAGGTGGACGGGGTGTTCGGCTACGTCAACACCATCCGCTTCTCGGCCAAGCTGATGGGCGTCGAGGACAAGCAACTGCGCTACATCAATTACGGCGACTACGGGATGGATCTCTATTCCAATGGCATTATCGTCTCGCAGAAGCTCGCGAAGGAGAAGCCGGAGGCCGTGCGCGGCTTGGTGCGAGCCGTCAACCGGGGGATTCTCGACTCGCTCAAGGATCTGGACGCGTCGGTCGCCGCCGTGGCCAAGCGCGAGCCGCTGATCAAGGTTGGCGTGGAGCGCGAGCGCTTCGAGGCCACCCTCAAGGACGAAATGAACCATCCCGAGATCGCCAAGATCGGGCTGGGCAATGTGGATACCGCACGCCTCAAGAAGTCGATCGATATCCTCGTCGATGCCAACGCCCTGCCGCGCACGCCATCGGTGGATGAGATCTTCACGCCGGCCTTCCTGCCGCCGGCCGCAGACTTGCCGAAAAAGTTGTTCTGAGTGCAAGCAAATCACGATCGGCGCTCGCGGTGGATCGCAGAATCGGCCTAGACAGCGATGGGAGGAACGGTCCGAGGAACGATGCGAGCATGGACCTGATGCTCACAGGGCGCGTTGCGGTAATTACCGGCCCTGCCAAGGGTATGGGCGCGGCCATCACCATGGCCTTTGCGGCGGAGGGCGTGCGCTTGGCCTTGGTCGGCCGCGACACGGCAGCGATCGAAACGGTGGCGGCGCAAGCGAGGACGGCCGGACGGGAGGCGATCACCGTGCCCTGCGACGTTACCGACCCGTTGCAATGCGAGCACGCCGCTGAGACGACCAAGCGCGCCTATGGCCGCATCGACATCCTGGTCAATGTCGCCGGCGGTTCGGGACCGATCGGCAAGACCGGCGTCGAAACCACGCCGCAGGAATTCGAAGACATCGTCACCCTCAACATGAACGGCTGTTTCCACGCCATGCGCGGCGTGCTGCCGACCATGATCTCGCAGCGCTACGGCAAGATCGTCAATGTGGGCGGCACCTTCGGCCTGCGTGGGCGTGCGGGGCGCATGGCGTACTCCGCCTCCAAATGGGGATTGCGCGGCATCACCAAGAGCTTCGCGCTCGAGCTCGGTGCCTACAACATCAACGTGAATTACGTTGCGCCGGGCATGGTCGACGGCCCGCGGTTCCGGGACAAGGTTTGCGCCGATATGGCGGCGCGTCTCGGGATCACCATCGACGAGGCGGCCAAACGCCACGCCGCGGATTACGCGCTTCAACGCATCACCAGCGATGCCGACGTCGCCAATGCTTGCTTGTTTCTCGCCAGCGATGTTTCGCGCCAGATCACCGGCGTCGACCTGCCAGTCGATGGCGGTTGGGCGATGTTGTGAGGCGGCGTGATGCTTGCTCCTGCTTCCGGCCCTCGCGCGCATGCCGATGCCTTCGTCGAGTTGCAGAAGGTGACGCATACCTATGGCCGCGGCGACAAAGAGGTGCGGGCGCTCGAGTCGACGGATCTGCGCATCGAAAAGGGGGACTTCATCGCGCTCGTTGGTCCTTCGGGATGCGGGAAGTCCACCATCCTCAAGCTGGTGACGGGTCTCATTAACGCGTCGAGCGGCGTTGTCTTCGTCGCCGGGCGCGAAGTCACGGCCGAGCCCGTTCGGGTCGGGATGGCATTTCAGAACCCGACGCTGCTGCCATGGCTCACGCTGCGCGACAACGTGATGCTGCCCTTGAAGATCGTCGCGCCGTTCCGGCAGGAGTACCGGGCCAAGCGCAGGAGCGAGTTCCGCGACCGCGTCGATGCCCTGCTCGCGCACGTGGGACTTGCCGGCTTTGCGGACAAATATCCCTGGCAGCTTTCGGGCGGGATGATGCAGCGCGCCTCGCTCTGCCGTGCGCTGGTGCACGAGCCGCAACTGCTCATGCTCGATGAGCCGTTCGGCGCGCTCGACCAGTTCACCCGCGAGGAGCTGTGGGGGATCATGCAAGAATTGTGGATGACGCGGAGGCCGACCGTCCTGCTCGTCACCCACGATCTCAAGGAGGCCGTATATCTCGCGAACCGCATCTGTGTGATGCAAGCGCGGCCCGGACGCGTCATCCAAGAGAGC
>JAFAHL010000677.1 GCA_019237215.1 Hyphomicrobiales bacterium
GCTCGCCGCCGACGCGTGGCAAAAGGAGCGCCCGCTACGACCGGGCTTGCCGTCAAACTGCTTCCTTGAGTTCTTTGGCCGGGCGGAAGGCGACCTTCTTGCTGGCTTTGATCTGGATCGGTTCGCCGGTCGCGGGATTGCGTCCCATGCGTGCCGCGCGCTTGCGCACCACAAGGATGCCGAGGCCGCCGATGCGGATGCGGTCGCCCTTCTTGAGGTGCTTGGTGACCAAGTTCACCAGTTCGCCGAGCAGCGCCTCGGTCTGTTTTTTCGACATTTCATGGGATTCCGAGAGATTTGCGGCGAGATGCTTCAGGGTCACGGTCGCCTGTGCGCCCGGTTTCTTCGCTGCCATGGGTGGCCCTCCTGGTTGCGGACGGTGGCTTCAAAACCACGCGTCCCGCTTTGGCATTAGACGATTCGGATAGGGTCTGACCATGACTTATTGCCGAAAAATGTGGGTTTTTTCAATGCCGGTTCTCGGAAAGCGGCCAATGACGGGCTCCAACGGGGGCGTCGAACGAGCAAATCCGCTGATTTGCCCGTGGGAACGGGCTTTTTTGGGGTTGCCTTGACTCGCGGGTGGTCGGTATTTAACTCCGCAACACGCCCGCGGGGGCGTAGCTCAGTTGGTTAGAGCGTCGGCCTGTCACGCCGAAGGTCGCGGGTTCGAGCCCCGTCGCTCCCGCCATTTAGATCAAGCATTTAGCTCTCCCTCGCGCGTTGCGATTCAACTGCTCGCGCTGTTGCGATTCAACTTTTTGAGCCTGCTGCGTTCCTCGATGCGGCCGCCAGTGAAGCCCACCACAAACTCAAATCTGAATTTCCCGATGCGTTGGTGCACTGATGCGGCTTCAATCCGACCGATTTCACCACTGCGGGGTTTTCGGTTAAGCCGAAGTTCATTCGTAGCACGTTGGTAGACAAGATTAACCAGCAGATTGAGCACCTGACAACGAAACGAACGAAAAAGCAGCTCGAGAAATTCAATGAGCCTGATTGGGTGGAGACAGCCGACGCCGTCGAAAAGGAATTGAACAGATGGATTGCGAATCTACACCCTGACTGGGCGAAGAAATGGGACCGCCGCGAGCGTATGGGCGAGACTAAGCAGCGTTCCCGTGATATCCATTTGGCGCGAGCGGCGCTCGACCGTTCGCTCAGAGCGGATTTTCGGAACTTAAGGGAGGGCAGATGCTTAGGATATTTCAATTGGTGGGGCAGGCTGATGACTTGCTCGAACATTCGTGGCGACAGCGCAAGTGGGCCACTTTCATACGCATTTGGTTGATAGCTACTTTCTGGTTGGCGCTCATGTCTCTTCTGTCGCCGTTTATTTTTCTCTATGTTCCCGTGTCCATCTATGATGGGGTGGCCTTTGTTATTGGGTGGAAGATCTTTGCACTTTCATTTTTCGATCTGTTGTGGACTCTCGCGATGCCCCTTGCTGCTATGGTTGGATTGTCTACGTTGATATTTACGGTGCCGGTGATGCTGCTTAAGCAGGTCTCCGGCGAGTTCACTACGCAATAGTGGGGCACTGTATCTGATATTGGGGCGGGTGCACACGCCAAGCGGACACAGCGTTCACAGGCGTGTACGTCTTGCCCAGCCGCGTTGATCGTGTTCGCCATCTGTTCGCGAGACCGGCGTCTGTGGTGCCGCCCGCATCCGCCTCGACCGCGCCAGCGGCGGCGACGAAAACTATTCAAATTGATCAGTTTTGCCGACTTTTGAGAGCGTCTGGGGCCATCCCGCCGATTGCATTTGAACCATTCGACCGCCCGAGGCGACTAATGATCGGGAACCATCCCCCCGGCCATTGAGCCGGAACGTGGGATGGTAGAAGCGGGCGTCTCAGAGCGGAATAGGGGCGTCACTCGGTCGGCCCGTGCCGGGTGAACAACACAAGGGGATCGTCATGTCTTTACGCTTTCTTGCCGGCGGCGCCTGCGCCGTCGTGGTGCTCGCGTCCGTCTGTGTCACGCCGGCCGCAGCGCATCCCTACGATCAGTACATTCGCGGTCGCTCTTTTTTCGGCGCCATGTTCGGGCCGTCGATCGCCCGCATGGTGGTGAGCTATCCCACCAACCAGAAGGCCGGCACGATCGTGATCAGCACGGCGCAGCGCCGGCTCTATCTCGTGCTCGGCAACGGCCAGGCGCTGAGCTATGCCATCGCCGTAGGCGCGGCCGGCTACGCCTGGAGCGGCGTCAACCAGGTGACCGACAAGCGCGAGTGGCCGGACTGGACGCCGCCCGGGGAGATGCTGCAGCGCCGGCCCGATCTGCCGCGTCATATGGCGGGCGGCCCGGACAATCCGATGGGCGCTCGCGCGATCTATCTCGGCTCGAGCCTCTATCGCATCCACGGTTCGAACGACCCTGACAAAATCGGCCAAGCGGTGTCATCGGGCTGCATTCGCCTGACCAATCAGGACGTGATCGATCTCTATAACCGGGTCCAGATCGGCGCGACGGTCATCGTGCAGTGAGCGCCGGCGCGGCCGAACAACGCACCGTCTTCATCCTCGCCAAGCCTCCACTGGTATGAATGGTGCGCGCGCTCAGGGTCTCATAGAAGGTAACGGGCGTTGTGTTGGCGACACGTGGTGAGCCAAAGTAGATTATCGGCGGTGTGCGCGCGCGCGTGAGAGGGATAATCCAAACTCCCGTCATCTCCTGTCACCGACACTATTGCCTTCGTTGGTGCCCATTGCGAAACTCCGTGCGTGCATGGGGTATGATGCCATGAGGTGGGCGATATTGCTTGTGGCGGTTGGTCTTTGCGGCTGCGGCACCGGAGGCACCAGCGGCACCGGTGATGAAGAGTTCCAGGTTCTGTCCTACACCCCGGATCGCGTCGAGTATTCGGTCTGGACAGGAGCCCACTCGCGCGAAGTCGTGACCGACATGGCCCAAAAGTATTGCCAAACGCAAGGGAAGAAAGCGCAGATCATCGATTCCGAAGTGGCCGAAAAGCACATCTTCAAGGGCAGTCGAGTCGTCTACCGCTTCAACTGCGTCAGTTAGCTATTTGAGTGGTTTGCGGCCACGCATCGCTTGCGCGGGCTTGCGGGCTGCGTGCTATTGCGGGCATGCGCCGATCCAATCGAGATTGGATTCCGCTTCGAGGTTTTGCAGGCGTTCGAACATCTTGTTCATATGCTCGCCGTTGCAATGGCGCGTCAGCAACAAGAATTTCTCGCGCAGCTCGCCTCGATCGAGCGGTTGAGCCGGCGTGCCTTTGAAGTCGGCGACGCAGCGCGTGAGCACGCGCCCGTCTTTGAGCTTGACGGTGACGAGTGCGGCCAGCGGGGTCGGGCGCTCCTTGGCAATGGTGATGGTCACGCGCTCGGCGAGCGAGCGGATCTGCGGCTCGCGCAGCGCACTTTCGTCAAAGGAGCGCGGGTCGCGCGGATCGCGGACATGGGCGAGCGCGACGCAGAACGGGATGCTGTATTGCGCCATCATAATGTCGGCGGGGGAGGGAATGTTGTTGACGCGCGCCATCTTGTCGTTGCCGGCGATGTGGATGGAGGCGACATCCGCCGCCGCATAGCCGTGCTCGGTGCGTAAATCCAAAATCGCCTGCACGGAGGTGTGCGCCGTGATGTGGCAGGGAAAACGCTTGAGCATGATCGAGCGCGAGGCGTAGCTGTCGCCGAGGCCGTCCGTGAGTTCGTGCGGATCGAATTCACTGCCGCAGAACACGGGCAGGAAGCCGAATTCACCTTCGAGCACGCTCGCCGGGCCGCTAAAGCCCTCGCCCGCGAGACTAGCCGCCAGCACGCCGCTCTCGGCCGCCCGCCCGAGGTGGAGGCGCTTGACCATGGCGCCGTTGCCAGCGCGGGCGAATTCCAGCAGTCCGCAGGCGAGCGATCCCGCAATCCCGAGGGCGTTTCGCATGCGCTCGGTATCGAATTCCATCAGCCTCCCGCACGCAATCGCGGCGCCGAATGGGCCCGTGGTACCGGGCGCGTGGAAGCCGCGGCTCTCGTTGCTGTGCTTCGTCGCCCGCCCGATGCGGATCATCACTTCGGCGCCGGCGACGAAGGCGGTGATCAACGCGCGGCCGCCGATGCCGCGCTCCTGGGCGAGCGCAAGGCCCGACGTCAACAGCGTCGCGCCGGGATGCACGCCGGTGCTCGGCCACGTCAAATTGTCCATCTCGAAGGCATGCGCGAGCGCGCCGTTGGCCAACGCTGCCGCCGGCGCGTGCACCCGCGGCGCGCCAGGCCCAAGAATTCGGCTGTTGCCGCCAGCGCCGTTCTTCGCCGCAAACGCGACGACCATGCGGCTCCAGGGCAGATCGTAGCCGAAGATGACCGCGGCGACGGTGTCGGTGATGCATTGCTTGGCGCGTTCGACGACATCCGGTGGAATGTCCTCGTAACGACAGGATGCCGCGTAGTCGGCCAATTGCGCTGTCTCTTTCGCCATTGCGATATTGCCTGATGGTTCGAGGCGCGTGGATCGGTGCTGCCGCAAAAGCTAGGGCGGATTTCGGGAAAATGGAATCGTAGTTTGACGCGTAATGGCCGCGCAACCACTCTGCTCATTCCCGGGAACGTATCTAGAAACACTCCCGGGCGAACCGCTTGAAGCCGCAGATGGGCGCGTCTAGGCTTGGGCGCGAAGCCTTTTGCGTTCAGTGCGGAAACATCGAGGAGGCGTCGATGCCATCGCGAAATCGTTTGCTTGCTTTGACCGCCGGCGTGATTGCGGTCGCGCTCTCGATCATTGCCGCGCATGCTCAAGCGCCAGCCGCGCTGACCGGTCAGGTCAGCTCGGCCGCGGAGGGCGCCATGGAAGGCGTCGTCGTGAGCGCCAAGCGCGACGGTTCGACGCTGACCATCTCCGTGGTCAGCGACAACGCTGGCAAGTTCAGTTTCCCCGCGTCCAAGCTCGAGCCCGGCCGCTATTCGCTCGCCATTCGCGCCGTCGGCTACGACCTCGACGGCCCGAAGACGGCGGATGTCGCCGCCGGCAGCACCGCCAGCGCCGATATCAAGCTGCGGCCGACCCGGAATTTGGCAAAGCAGCTCACCAATGCCGAATGGCTGGCAAGCTTTCCCGGGACCGACACCCAGAAAAAGACGCTGCTCAACTGCATCGGCTGTCACGATCTCGATCGCATCGTGACCTCCGGCCACGACGCCGACGAGTTCGTGCAGGTCTTCGACCGCATGACCGGCTACTATCCCGGCAGCACGCCGCAGCATCCGCAGCGGCTCATCGGCGATGCCCGCCGCAACCTCGGTGCAGCCGCCGGCGTAAAGGCGATGGCGGAGTATCTGGCCTCGGTCAATCTCAGCAAGGACGAGGTTTGGGAATATCCGCTCAAGACATTACCGCGGCCGCAAGGCCGCGCCACGCGCGTGGTCATTACCGAATACGATTTGCCGCGCAAGCAAATCCAGCCGCACGACGCCGTCGTCGATGCCGACGGTATGGTCTGGTTCACGCATTTCGGCGAGCAGTTCCTGGGCAAGCTCGACCCCAAGAGCGGCCGCGTCTCCGAATATCCCTTGCCGGTCATCAAGCCGGGCTATCCGGTCGGCACGCTCGACCTGGAGACCGACAAGGCCGGCAATCTCTGGATCGCCATGATGTATCAGGGCGGTGTCGCCAAATTCGACAAGAAGACCGAAACATTCCAGACCTGGAAGCTGCCGCAACAGTGGCAAACCGACGCCACCCAGCAGGCGTTCCTCACGCCGGCTTATTCCCACGTCGACGGCAAGGTATGGGTCAAGAACTCCGACCGCGCGCAGATCCTGCGGCTCGATCTGGCCACGGGGGAGTGGGAGAACCTCGGATCGTTCAAGGATCCGAGCAACAACCGAACCATCACCTCCTACGGCATTCCCGCTGATCACGACAACAATCTCTATCTGCTCGATTTCTCCTCCTCGAACATCGGCAAGCTCGACGCCAAGACCGGCAACCTCACCGTCTACCGCTCGCCCATCGCGAACTCGCGCCCGCGCCGCGGCCGGGTCGACGCGCACAATCGGCTCTGGTTTGCCGAATATGCCGGCAACGCCATCGGGATGTTCGATCCGAAGACCGAGAAGATCGAGGAATGGGTGCTGCCGACGCCGTGGGCGCAACCTTACGACGTCGTCACCGATAAAAACGGCGAAGCCTGGACGGGTTCGATGCTCAGCGATCGCGTGTCGCGGCTAAATCCTACGACCGGCGAGTTCGTCGAATATCTGTTACCGAAGACGACTAACATCCGGCGCGTGTTCGTGGACAACTCGACCACTCCGGTGACGTTCTGGGTCGGCAGCAACCACGGCGCCTCGATCGTGAAAGTCGAGCCGATGGATTGAGGTCCACCAGAGCGGTTACGCGCGACGTTCGACTTTCAGGCACGGGCAAATCGGGCCCGATTGTCCAAGCCGTCGAACGCGGGCGTAAATGCTCTGGTGGCCGAGCCGGCAATCGGCAGAACGATTTGCCGCGGAGGTTTCCCGTCCACACCATCTTCCCGAATCTCGGGCGAATAAATTCGGCTTCACGCCATGACCCCGGAAAGCACGCCGCCGATCCCGAGTGAAGGATCCGGCAGGAGCGTCCAAAACTACACCGTCCAAGGCTACATCGACGAGACGCCGGTCTGGGCGGATGCGACACCAGTCCGACATCCCCCAATCACCAATATGCAGTGGTTCATCTGGTGGCTCGCTGCCGCCGGCAAGTTTTTCGAAGGCATGGTGATCTTCACCACCGGTGTGGCGTTGCCGCTGATGGCGAAAGAGTTCGCCTTGGGCGCCACCGAGAAGGGCGTCGTCGCCGCCGCCTCGTTGTTCGGCATTCTGATCGGGGCCGTGGCGCTCGGTGGGCTGGCCGATCGCTACGGCCGAAAGCAGATGTTCATCGTCGAGATGGTGCTTTTTGGCATTTTCACGGTGCTGCTGACGTTGAGTTCCTCCTATGCCCTCGTGGTGGCAGCCCTCGTCGGCATCGGTGTCGCGCTCGGGTGCGATTATCCCACTGCCCACCTGATCATTTCCGAAAGCACTCCAAGCCGCATTCGTGGCCGAATGGTGCTCGGGGCGTTCGCCTTTCAGGCGGTGGGCGCTTTGGTGGGCACGGCCGTCGGTTTCGTGATTTTGTTCGAGAACCCCGACATCACGGCGTGGCGGTGGATGTATGCCAGCACCCTCGTGCTGGTGGTGCCGGTCGTCATCGGCCGTTTCTTCATCGTCCAAAGCCCGCTGTGGCTGATGTTTCGCGGTCGCGTTAAGGAAGCTGAAATCGCTACCGAACGGCTTCTGCTGCGCCAGCCCCCATATCCGCAGGAAGTCGTCCTGCATCACGCGCAAGCTCGCGACACGCGCCACGCGGACCAGCGGGAAAAAGCACCCTGGTCCGCGCTGTTTCAGGGGATAAACCTCGACCGCACCATCCTGGCGTCGGTGCCGTGGTTTCTGCAGGACCTCGGCACCTACGGTATCGGAATGTTCACCCCCACCATCCTTGCCACCGTCATCGGCGCCAGCGTCGCGCAGCCGCGCAACATCGCCGACCTCATTCAGAGCGACATCCTGGCCACCAAGGGTGCGGCGTTCATCGACGTGCTGTTGATCGTGGGCATAGCCTTTGCCGTGCTGCTGGCCGACCGCGTGGGCCGCATTCGACTTCAAATCCTCGGCTTCATCGGCTGCGCCGTCGGCTTGCTGCTGGCAACGCTGTCACTCCACGTGGGCGGGACGCTCTCCGGCGTGCTGCTCTTCGCCGGCTTCATGCTGTTCAGTTTCATGACCAATATCGGGCCCAACGCGATGACCTACTTGATCGCGGGCGAGGTATTTCCGACCGCGATCCGCGGCACGGGGGCGGGCTTTGCGGCCTCGTTCGCCAAGGTCGGCGCGGTGCTCACCGCGTTCCTGTTTCCGATCCTGCTCAAGGATATCGGCACCGATCTGCTGCTGTTGATCCTGGTTGCCACCAGCCTAGTGGGTGGGTTCCTCACCTGGCACTACGCGATTGAAACCAAGGGCATTAGCCTGGAAAAAATCGAGGAGGAGGGGATCGCGCCGAAGCGCAACGAGTAGATTTGTCCGGCGAGGGGATCTCCCCGCGCGTTTAGGGCTTTGCTGCTTTCAATCCGAGGAGTGCGCGGGCGTCGCCGGGAGTGGCGATAGTATCGCCGAGAACCTCGACGATCTTGGCCGCCTTCTCCACCAGCGCGGCGTTGCTCGGCGCGAGCTTGCCCTTTTCGAGATAGATGTTGTCCTCGAGGCCCACCCGAGGATGACCTCCGAGCAGGACCGCCTGCGCCACCATCGGAAATTGATGCAGCGATATCCCGAACGCGAACCAGGGCGAGCCCGTCGGCAGCAGGCTTCGCATATAGCTCATGGCCTCGGGGGTGGCGGGCTGCGCCCAGGCGATGCCGAGGCAGATCTGGAACAGGCCCGGCGCCTTGATGTGGCCGCTCTCGATCAGGCGCTTGGCGAGCAGGAGATGGCCGGTCTCGAACACCTCCAATTCCGGCAGCACGCCGGCATCGCGGATCGCGACTGCCATGGCTTCGAGATGTGAGGGCGTGTTGATGAAGACGTGCGGGCCCATGTTCATGCTGCCCATGTCGAGGCTGCAGATGTCGGGCTTGAGCGCGACGACGTGGCGGACGCGTTCGGCCGGTGGCTTGATGGTCGTGCCCGGCCCGGGTTTTTGCGGGTCATCGTCGCCGGGCACGAAGCGCGCCCCCGGCCCGGTGGTGAGGTTGATGAGGACGTCGCTGCCGCTTGCCCTGATCCGGTCCACGACCTCCGTGTAAAGGGCAGTATCCATGCTGGGCCGCGTGGTCTTGGGATCGCGTACGTGGATGTGAACGATGGCCGCGCCCGCCTTGGCGGCATCGATGGCGGATTGCGCGATCTGCTCGGGGGTCACCGGCACCGCCGGGTTGCGGCCGGGGGTGTCTGCCGAGCCGGTCACCGCGCATGAGATCATGACCTTGCGTTGCATGTCCGCCTCCCTCGCCATCGACGTATGGTTGCGGCGAAGCCTAGCGCGAGGACGGGGCCGAAGCCCAGAGGTTCCCTGGCGCAGACGCGGTCGGAGACAGCGGCGTCGATTTTTGCGCCGCTCGCGCTCGATGCTCGCTCGCGTTCAGGCTGCAAGATGACGTTCAGGTGACACGCAATCGAGCGATTGGGACGGACCGCGCGAAAC
>JAFAHL010000199.1 GCA_019237215.1 Hyphomicrobiales bacterium
CCCGCTCGCGCGCCGGGCGCCGGCCTCGCACACCCAGTCTTCGCAGTCCGCGCGAACTTGACTGCATCGCGCCAATGGATCGAAGATGTAGCGCGGGCACAACCTGGCGTGCGCGGTGCGTTGCACCACGACGGAAAAGGCGAGCGAGAGCCGGCATGAAACGCGTCATCGCGTCGCTCTGCATCTGCTGGGCCGCCTTTTGCGGAACGCAATCCAACACCGCTCCGCTCGTCTTCGGCATGACGCCCCAGGAGGCCTCGATCGCGCTCGGCGTGCCGCTCGTCTACTATGCCGGCGGGCCCGGCTCGGAGATCTATCTCGCCTACGGAGCGCCGGGCGTTCCCGGCTTCTATCCGGTCGACTCCGCCCTCGCGCTGCAGTTCCGCAACGGGCAGCTCACCGGATGGAAAAAGGATTGGCGCCTGCGCCGGCCGTGGCCGTTCTGACGCGAGCATGCCGGTACGGCCCGTTGCCCTCTCCATCCTCGATCTGTCGCCGGTCGCCGCAGGGTCGTCCGGCGCCATTTCGCTGCGCAATTCGCTCGACCTGGCGCGGCTCGCCGACCGCCTGGGCTTCGCCCGCTACTGGGTCGCCGAGCACCACAACCTACCTTCGATCGCGAGCTCCGCGCCCGAGATCATGATCGGGCAGATCGCGGCGGCGACCACGCGCATGCGCGTGGGCTCCGGCGGCGTCATGCTGCCCAACCACGCGCCGCTGATGGTTGCCGAGCGCTTCAAGGTGCTTGAGGCGCTGTTTCCCGGACGCATCGATCTCGGGCTTGGCCGTGCCCCCGGCACCGATCCCGTCACCTCTTACGCGTTGCGGCGGCGGCAGGACGCCGGCGGCGACGACGATTTCCTGGAGCGGTTCCAGGAACTGCTGTTGTTCGAGGGCAACGCCTTTCCGGAAGGCCATCCCTTCCGCTCCGTGCGCGCCATGCCGCAAGATGTGGCGCTGCCGCCGATCTGGCTGCTCGGATCGAGCGGCTACAGCGCGCAACTCGCCGCCATGGTGGGCGTCGGGTTTTCCTTCGCGCACCACTTCGCCGACCACGATGCGGTCGCCGCGATGCTAAGCTATCGCGATCGCTTCAAGCCCTCGTCGGCGCGGGCGACGCCCTACGCCATCCTGGCCTGCGCCGCGGTCTGCGCCGACAGCGAGGCCGAGGCCGAGCGGCTCGCCGCCACCATCGATCTCAACTTCGTGCGACGCAGCCGCGGTGAATATCTGCCGCTGGCGAGCCCGCAGGAGGCCGCCGCCTATCCTTATTCGCCGGCCGAGCGCGGCCTGATCGCGCGCAATCGCGGTCGCCTGTTCGTCGGCACCAAGGCCACGGTGCTCGCGCGGTTGCGCGAGCTGATCGCCGCCACCAAAGCCGACGAGGTGATGGTCACGACCATGATCTACGACCATGCCGCGCGCCGGCGTTCCTACGAATTGCTCGCCGAGGCATTCGAGCTGGGCGCTGCCGCGGAAAATGCAGCGCCGGCGGCGGCCGCACCGCCTTGACGCCCAGGCCTTGACGCCCAGGCCTTGACGCCCAAGCCTTGACGCCCAAGCCTTGACGCAGCGCGCGGCGGTTGCTTTGCGGCGGCAAAAGCGTGAAATTTCGCGCTGCAACGGCGGGACATCTCATTGCGCCCGGCCGGCAGCATTCACAGGAGGTCGTCTTGGGTAAGCAGTTCTCGCTCACGTCAGCCGACAAGTTTCAGCTGGGCGCCTATCGTGCCGATCCGTCCGGCCCCGCCAAAGGGGGCATCGTGGTCATTCAGGAAATCTTCGGCGTCAATCACCACATCCGCGCGGTCTGCGACCGGCTCGCGAGCGAAGGCTACGCGGCGGTAGCGCCGGCGTTGTTCGATCGTCAGCAAAAGAACTTCGAATCCGGCTATACGCCGGACGAGATCGCCAATGCGCGCAAATTCGTCGCCAACCCCGATTGGGGTGCGATGCTGCGCGACACGCAGGCGGCGATCGACGACCTCAAGCAGGAAGGACCAGTCGCCATCATGGGCTTCTGCATGGGCGGCACGATCGCCTTTCTCGCGGCCTGCAAGCTCAACGGCCTCTCGGCTGCCGTTTGCTATTATGGCGGACAGATCGCCAAGAACGCCGACGAGAAGCCGAAGGTGCCGACGCAAATGCATTTCGGCGACAAGGACGCCTCGATCCCGATGAGCGACGTCGAGACGATCAAGAAGAAGCGCGGCGGCGACAGCGAGATCTACGTCTACCCCGACGCGCAGCACGGCTTCCATTGCGACGAGCGCGGCAGCTTCCACGGCGCCAGCGCCAAGACGGCCTGGCAGCGCGCCATGGATTTCCTCAAGCAACATCTGAAAAAGTAAGCCGCAATCTGGCTCGTCATCACTTGCGTCGTCCCCGCGAACGCGGGGACCCATATTCCAGAGACGGTGGTTATGGGTCCCCGCAACGGGGTCCCCGCGACGCCAGCGTCGCGGGGTGCCCTTCGCGGGGACGACAGTTCGTTCAAGCTTGCGCCGTGGCGAGGCCGATCGGGCAGCTCACGCCGGTGCCGCCGAGGCCGCAATAGCCCATCGGGTTCTTCGCCTGATATTGCTGGTGATAATCCTCGGCAAAATAGAATGCCGGCGCATCGAGGATTTCGGTGGTGATCGCATCGAAGCGCCGCGCTTTGAGCTCCTTGTCGTACATCGCTTTCGACGCCTCCGCGGCGCGGCGCTGCTCAGCGGTGAACGTGTAGATGCCTGAGCGATACTGCGTTCCCGCGTCGTTGCCCTGGCGCATGCCCTGGGTCGGGTCGTGGTTCTCCCAGAACGTTTTGAGCAGCCGCTCATAGGAAATCGTCTTCGGGTCGTAGACGACCAACACCACCTCGTTGTGGCCGGTACGGCCGGAGCAAACCTCCTCGTAGGTCGGGTTGGGCGTATGGCCGGCGGCATAGCCGACGGCGGTGACGTAGATGCCCGCGCCCAGTTCCCAAAACTTGCGTTCGGCGCCCCAGAAGCAGCCCATACCGAACATCGCTTTTTCGAAGCCCGCGGGATAGGGCCCCTTGAGCGGCCGGTGCAAGACGAAGTGCTCCCGCGCGGTCGGGATCGGGGTCGCTCGGCCGGGCAGCGCCTCGGCCGCGGACGGCATTTCGAGCTTTTTCTTGAACATGAACATGGCGGCGTCTCCCGTGGTCGTGGCCTCAATATAGGTCGAGCGCCGGCCCCGCGCACCTCTTGGCTGGCCCCACCTGTGCGGATCACGTCACCGGCGCCGAGGCCGGCACACCGGCGATTGAATGCCAACGAGGGGAGGGAAATGGCGCCGCGGCGCCAAGGCCGCGATCCATTGTTTTAATCCCGCGCGTATCCGATCAACGGCTTTTTCTTTCGCCCGAGCAGGATCAGGACGGCGCCGATGATGGCGAGCACCAGCGAAACCGGCTGATCGAGAAAGTAGGGCTGGACCAGGCCCTGCCACACCCACGCCCCTGCGCGGCGCTCGACCTCCGGCTGCAGCGCCGTCAGGGAGCTTTGGTGGATGTTCGACCAAGTCGAACCCACGCTGCTGATATAGATGGTCTGGTCCGCTATCGACTTGGTGCCGTCATAGACCAAGAAGATAAATCCCAAGGCGAGCGACAAAAGACCAACGAATCGAAGAACAAAGCGGATCATGACGTTCTACGCCGGGAAAACATGCATCGCCCATCCATCGCTTACCCCGCTCGCCCGCTTGGTTCAATCGGCTCCGACAACCCGCCGTGCGGATGGGCGCAGCATGAGGGCGGGCGCGGCGGGGGCGGCCGATGCCCATCGGCTTGCCTTGAGCGATGGGCGCTCGATCCGCTACCTTCGGCCCGCCGGCCGTCCGCCAAGGGGTTTATAAGGGGTTGAGATGTCTTCGAAAAACGATGGCCGCTGCGCACGTCCGACCTTCACCGACCAGGAAGCGCTGCTGTTTCACAGCCAGGGCCGTCCCGGCAAGCTCGAAGTGGTGGCCACCAAGCCGATGGCGACCCAGCGCGACCTGTCGCTGGCCTATTCACCCGGCGTCGCCGTCCCGGTGCTGGCCATCGCCGAACACGAGGACCGCGCCTTCGATTACACCACCAAGGGCAATTTCGTCGCCGTCATCACCAATGGCACGGCCATCCTCGGCCTGGGCAATCGCGGCGCGCTCGCGGCCAAGCCGGTGATGGAAGGCAAGGCGGTGCTGTTCAAGCGCTTCGCCGACATCGATTCGATCGACCTCGAAGTCTCCTCCGAAGACCCCGACGAGATCGTCAATTGCGTCAAGTTGCTCGGCAAGAGCTGGGGCGGCATCAACCTCGAGGATATTCGCGCCCCGGAATGCTTCGTCATCGAGCAGCGGCTGCGCGAGCTGCTCGACATTCCGGTGTTCCACGACGACCAGCACGGCACCGCGATCATCGCCGCGGCCGGCTTGATCAATGCGCTCGATCTTACCGGGCGCGACATCAAATCGACCAAACTCGTCTGCAACGGCGCGGGCGCCGCCGGTATCGCCTGTCTCGAGCTGCTCAAGGCGATCGGATTCACCCCCGACAACATCATCCTCTGCGACACCAAAGGCGTGATCTATCAGGGTCGCGCCGAGGGCATGAACCAGTGGAAGTCGGCGCACGCGGCAAAGACCTCCGCCCGCACGCTGGCCCAGGCGCTGGCCGGCGCCGACGTCTTCTTCGGCCTTTCGGTCAAGGGCGCGGTGACCAAAGAGATGGTGAAGTCGATGGCGGCAAAGCCGATCATCTTCGCCATGGCCAATCCCGATCCGGAAATCACCGCCGAGGAAGTGGCGGAGGTGCGCAGCGACGCCATCATGGCGACCGGACGGTCCGACTATCCCAACCAAATCAACAACGTGCTCGGCTTTCCCTACATCTTTCGCGGTGCGCTCGACGTGCGCGCGACCGCCATCAACATGGAAATGAAGATCGCCGCCGCCAACGCGCTCGCCGCCCTCGCGCGCGAGGACGTCCCCGACGAGGTTGCCGCCGCCTACGGCACCCGGCCGAAATACGGCTCCGAATACATCATTCCGGTGCCGTTCGACCCGCGGCTGATCTCGTTCGTCCCGCCCGCCGTCGCCGCCGCCGCCATGGACAGCGGCGTCGCCCGGCGGCCCATCGTCGACATGGATGCGTACCGGGCGCAGCTGCGCTCGCGCCGCGATCCGGTGGCCGGGGTGCTTCAGCGCGTCTACGAGCGGCTGCGGCGACGGCCGCAGCGCGTGGTCTTCGCGGAGGGGGAAGAAGAGCAAGTGATCCGCGCCGCGGCGACCTTCTGCCACGAGGGACTGGGGACGGCCCTGCTCGTCGGCCGCGAGGACCGCGTGCG
>JAFAHL010000631.1 GCA_019237215.1 Hyphomicrobiales bacterium
TGGGACGCAATCCCGCGACCGGCGAACCGATCCAGATCAAAGCCAGCAAGAAGGTCGCCTTCCGCCCGGCCAAAGAACTCAAGGAAGCAGTTTGACGGCAAGCCCGGTCGTAGCGGGCGCTCCTTTTGCCACGCGTCGGCGGCGAGCGCCAAGGCCGCCGACGGGTGTTTGTTTTGATCAACGAGTTCGTTGAGCTGCCTTCGCGCGCAACTTGAAGAGCAGCTTGCCGGGCGAAGCGTCGCAAGCGCGAAGGCTGGTGGGCGGTGACGGACTCGAACCGCCGACATCCTGCGTGTAAAGCAGGCGCTCTACCCACTGAGCTAACCGCCCTTATGCACCACCTTTATCGCCGCGGCGCGCAGCTGGGCAAGCATAGCATGCCCAAGACGGTCACGCTGGCGCGCCCTGCACGGGCGTGCTGACGAAACTAAGGTTTCCATCGGCGCGTTCGTCGCCGTGCCCGTCACGGCAATATCACCAAGCGTTGTCTCGACGGGCGCGCTAGCCACGATCACCGACGCGCTCGCCGCCCTAGAATCAATGACGGTGCCGCGAGGGCACCGTCACGACGCTAGAACATTCTCGCACTGGCGGAGTGTCAGGTCGCAGCGCCCCTTGGCTTGGGCGCGCGGAAGCCGGCCGCCACCGAGTCCTTTTCACACATATACGCGCCGCTGCGGGTCTTGCCGTAACTTCGGCTGCCGCTGGCGTGGTAGATTTTGGAGATCGAGTTGACCCACACGACAACGTCGCTCGGGCAGCTTGCTTTGGCCTCGGCTTCGGTCGCGTACTGGCCTTTGTCCGCCGGTGCCGCCGCGGATGCCGGCGCGGCGAGCGCGACGCCCCGGCACTCCGCCATGAATACGCGTTTGGTCTTGCCGCTCGCCTGAATAGACGCCTTGTCGGCGCTCCAGTCGTCATTGCATTGCCTGGTTGTCTTCTGCTCCGCGACCGCGGATTGAGACAAAGCCAGCAGTCCCACCACTGCCGCGAACACAGCGAAGGTCGGTTTCATCACACACATCTCCGGGAAATTCCGCCCGACGGCCACGGCGGGCAGCCGCAGCGCCGGCGCGAAGGAAACTGCCGCGTTGGCAGCCGCAATGTGGTCCGCAGCCCCTGACCGGCAGCGCTTTATTGTTCTCCATTCGTTCTGACCAGTCAAGAACAAAAAGAGAACCGTGTTGGGAAAAAAAGGCGGCGCCCTGGGCGCCGCCGTCGCGTTCCAATTGCCAGCCGGTCTCTGACCCGCGCCGTCAATGCGCGGTCAGCGTCGAGGAATCGGCCTCCACCGCTGGCTCGGTGGTCACTGAGGTTTCGGTCGGCTTGGCCTTCTCCTCGTCCCATTCGATCGGCTCGGGCTTGCGCGTGAGCGCGCGCGCCAGCACCTCGTCCATGCGCGAGACCGGAACGATGTCGAGGCCCTTCTTGATGCTCTCGCTGATCTCGACCAGGTCCTTGGCGTTCTCTTCCGGGATCAGCACGGTCTTCATGCCGCCGCGCGAGGCCGCGAGCAGCTTCTCCTTCAAGCCGCCGATCGGCAGCACCCGTCCGCGCAGCGTGATCTCGCCGGTCATCGCGACGTCGCGGCGAACCGGAATGCCGGTCATCACCGATACGATCGCGCTGACCATGGCGACGCCGGCCGATGGGCCGTCCTTCGGGGTGGCCCCCTCCGGCACGTGCACGTGGATGTCCTTCTTGTCGAACCGTGGCGGCTCGATGCCGAAGGCAACCGCGCGCATGCGCACATAGGACGCCGCGGCCGAGATCGATTCCTTCATCACGTCGCGCAGATTGCCGGTGACGATCATCTTGCCCTTGCCCGGCATCATGGCGGCTTCGATGGTGAGCAGCTCGCCGCCCACGTCGGTCCACGCCAGCCCGGTCACCACGCCCACCTGGTCCTGGTCCTCGACTTCGCCGTAGCGGAACTTGGGCACGCCGAGATAATCCGCGACGGTCTTGGCCTCGACCGTGATCGATTTCGCCTTCGACAGGGTCAGCTCCTTGACCGCCTTGCGGATCAGGGTGGAGAGCTCGCGCTCGAGATTGCGCACGCCCGCCTCACGCGTGTAGCGGCGGATCACCAGCAGCAACGCCTCGTCGTCGATCGCCCATTCCTTGGACTCGAGGCCGTGTTTGGCGGTCGCGTGCGGGATCAAGTGCTTGCGCGCGATCTCGACCTTCTCGTCCTCGGTATAGCCGGCGATGCGGATGATCTCCATGCGGTCCATCAGGGGCGGCGGAATGTTGAGCGTATTCGCCGTCGTGATGAACATGACGTGGGAAAGATCGTAGTCGACCTCGAGGTAATGGTCGTTGAAGGTGTGGTTCTGCTCGGGGTCGAGCACTTCGAGCAGCGCCGAAGACGGGTCGCCGCGGAAATCAGCGCCCATCTTGTCGACCTCGTCGAGCAAGAACAGGGGGTTCGACGACTTCGCCTTGCGCATCGACTGGATGACCTTGCCGGGCATCGAGCCGATATAGGTGCGCCGGTGACCGCGAATCTCTGCCTCGTCGCGCACGCCGCCCAGCGACACACGCACGAAGTCGCGGCCGGTCGCGCGCGCGATCGACTTGCCGAGCGAGGTCTTGCCGACCCCGGGCGGCCCCACGAGGCACAGGATCGGGCCGGTCAGCTTGTTGGCGCGCTGCTGCACGGCGAGATATTCGACGATCCGCTCCTTGACCTTCTCCAGGCCGAAGTGATCGTTGTCGAGGATCTCCTGGGCCAGCTTGAGGTCCTTCTTGACCTTGGTCTTCTTGTTCCAGGGTATCGAGAGCAGCCAGTCGAGATAGTTGCGCACGACCGTTGCTTCCGCCGACATCGGCGACATCTGGCGCAGCTTCTTGAGCTCGTGGGTCGCCTTCTCGCGCGCCTCCTTCGAGAGCTTGGTTTTCTTGATCTTGTCCTCGATTTCGGCAAGCTCGTCCTTGCCCTCCTCGTCGCCGAGCTCTTTCTGGATCGCCTTCATCTGCTCGTTGAGGTAGTACTCGCGCTGGGTCTTCTCCATCTGGCGCTTGACGCGCGTGCGGATGCGCTTCTCCACCTGCAGAACCGAGATTTCGCTCTCCATCAGACCGAGCACCTTCTCCAGGCGCTCGGTGACCGACGGCGTCTCCAGGATCAGCTGCTTGTCGGGAATCTTGACCGCCAGATGCGAGGCCACGGTGTCGGCAAGCTTGGCGTAATCCTCGATTTGCTGGACCACGCCGACGACCTCGGGCGACACTTTCTTGTTGAGCTTTACATAGTTCTCGAACTCGTTGATGACCGAGCGCGCCAGCGCCTCGGCCTCGACCTGCTCGCCGCTCGAATCCGAGAGCACGACGGCGGCGGCCTCGTAGTATTCGGCACGATCGGAGTACTGCTCGACCTTCGCGCGCGCGGCGCCCTCCACTAGCACCTTGACGGTGCCGTCCGGCAGCTTGAGCAACTGCAGCACGCTGGCGAGCGTTCCGATTTCGTAGATGGCACCCGTTGCGGGGTCGTCATCGGAGGCGTTCTTCTGCGTAGCCAGCAGGATGAAAGTATCGGAGCGCATCACCTCTTCGAGCGCCCTGATCGATTTCTCGCGTCCCACGAACAGCGGTACGATCATGTGCGGGAAGACGACGATGTCGCGCAGCGGCAGCACCGGATAGGGGCGGCTCTGGCCGGGGATGAGAGGCGGCTTTGGCTTTGCGCTGGTCATGGCCCGAAGTCCTTCTTGTTGTGCCCCTCGCCCGTGACCCGCGGATGCGGCGTCGCGGTCGAGTGCCGCGGTCGAGTGCAGAGTGGGGCCGGGAAGGTAAGCACGGCTCGCCTGGAAGGCCAGCCCTGCGCCGGAGGGCGAGTACGAAACCCTCCCCGGAGAATTTCGATGTAATCCTTCGTACGCTTTTTCGTTCGCCCCATAGGTGGCGACGGCTTGCGCCGGTGTCAAGTAAACTCGAAAATTCAAGCAAATAGCCGCGTCGGCGGCGCGCGCGGAATAGACTTTAGGCGAATCGGCCGCCACACGAGCGCCTTGCGGTTGCAGCGCTCTCACGCGCTCGCGTCGCCGGTCCGGTCGGCACGGTCGGCATAGATGTAGAGCGGCCGCGCGGTACCCTCGACGACCTCTTTCGAGATCACGACCTCCTCGACGCCTTCGAGGCTCGGCAGGTCGAACATGGTGTCGAGCAAGATACCTTCCATGATCGAACGCAGGCCGCGTGCGCCGGTCTTGCGGTCGATGGCCTTGCGCGCAATGGCGCCCAATGCCTCCTCCGCCAGCGTGAGATCGATCGACTCCATCTCGAACAGCCGCTGGTACTGTTTGACCAGCGCGTTCTTGGGCTGGGTGAGAATGAGCTTGAGGGAAGGCTCGTCGAGATCCTCGAGCGTGGCCACCACGGGTAGTCGGCCGACAAACTCCGGGATCAGGCCGTATTTCAACAGGTCCTCCGGCTCGACCTCGCGGAAGATTTCGCCGGCCTTGCGGTCCTCGGGGGCGAGGACCTTGGCGCTGAAGCCGATCGAGGTCGAGCGCCCGCGCGCGGAAATGATCTTCTCCAAACCGGCGAAGGCGCCGCCGCACACGAACAGGATATTGGTGGTGTCGACCTGCAGGAATTCCTGCTGTGGATGCTTGCGCCCACCTTGCGGCGGCACCGACGCGATCGTGCCTTCCATGATTTTGAGCAAGGCCTGTTGCACGCCCTCGCCCGAGACGTCGCGGGTGATCGAGGGGTTGTCGGACTTGCGGCTGATCTTGTCGATCTCGTCGATATAGACAATGCCGCGCTGGGCGCGCTCGACGTTGTAGTCGGCGGATTGCAGCAGCTTGAGGATGATGTTCTCGACATCCTCGCCGACATAACCGGCTTCGGTGAGCGTGGTCGCATCCGCCATGGTGAAAGGCACGTCGAGGATGCGCGCGAGCGTTTGCGCCAGCAGCGTCTTGCCCGAACCGGTTGGGCCGATCAGCAGGATGTTCGACTTCGCGAGCTCGACGTCATTGTGCTTGGTCTGGTGGTTGAGGCGCTTGTAGTGATTATGGACCGCGACCGAGAGCACCTTCTTGGCATGGTCCTGACCGATGACATAGTCGTCCAGAACTTTGCGAATCTCCTTGGGCGTCGGAATGCCGTCGCGCGACTTCACCAGCGAGGACTTGTTCTCCTCGCGGATGATGTCCATGCACAATTCGACGCATTCGTCGCAGATGAAAACGGTCGGGCCGGCGATAAGCTTGCGCACTTCGTGCTGGCTCTTGCCGCAGAACGAGCAGTAGAGCGTATTCTTGGAATCGCCACTGCCGACTTTGCTCATTCCATCTCTCCGTCGGCCGGTTGCCGCGCGCGCAAATCGGCCGCTCTGCAACAGACCATAATAGGCGTGCTTTTAAGAGTCCGTAGCACCGATACTACACACCTCCACGCTTTTAGCGCACTTGCCCAAATCAGCCCTAGCGAACCACGGTAATGTGGGCATAATCAAGATTTTGTTAATGATCAAAATTCAAGCGCATGGCGGGTTTTTGACCGTTTCGAGCCCGACCGCGGCCCGAGACCGGCACAACGCGGCCGGCCGGCTATCGATCAGGCGGCCTTGGAGGCGTCCTCGGGCCGCTTGTCGATGACCTTATCGACGACCCCCCACTCCACCGCCATCTCCCCGGTCAGGAAGTAATCGCGCTCGAGCGCCTCCTCGATCTTCTTCAGCGGCTGGCCCGTGTGCTTCACGTAGATTTCGTTCAGCCGCTTCTTGAGGTTCAGGATCTCCTGGGCGTGCAACATGATGTCCGTCGCCTGGCCCTGAAAGCCTCCCGAGGGTTGGTGCAGCATGATCCGGGAATTGGGAAGCGCAAAGCGCATGTCCTTGTGACCAGCGGCGAGCAGCAGCGAACCCATGGAGGCAGCCTGGCCGATGCACAAGGTCGATACCGCAGGCCGCACGAACTGCATGGTGTCGTAGATGGCGAGCCCCGAGGTCACCACGCCGCCGGGCGAATTAATGTACATCGCGATCTCTTTCTTGGGATTGTCCGCCTCCAAAAACAAGAGTTGCGCGACCACGAGCGTGGAAGTTACGTCTTCGACCGGGCCGCTGATGAAGATGATGCGCTCTTTGAGCAGCCGCGAGAAAATGTCGTAGGCACGCTCGCCGCGGTTGGTCTGCTCGACCACCATCGGCACGAGGGTGTTCATGTAGGTGTCGTAGGGATCACGCATGGGTCGGCCCATCCTGGTCGCCGCGTCGCGAGGCCGGAAAGCCCCCGTGCTGCTCCACCACCGCGACGCACATCTTGATGCACTCGTCACAAATATACACGGACGGGCCGGCCACAAGCCGCCCAACCTCGTCGGCGGCTCGACCGCAGAACGAGCAGCGAAGCCTTGATTGCAGCAATCGCGCGATGGCGGCGAGCTTCCGTCCCATGCTCTATACCCACGATTCGCCCCGGCACAAAATCCGGCCGGCGCTCCCATCCGGATCGGCGCCCGGACGCCTTCACGATTGAGCGGTTGCGCTCTGTTCGTCCTCCTCGTCCTTGAGGAGGTCCTCGCGTGAGACCTGTTTCTCGTTCACGGTGGCGAGCTCGACCAGGAAATCGACCACCTTCTCTTCGAAGATCGGGGCCCGGACGGCGGCGACCGCGCCGGGATTCTTGCGATAGTATTCCCAGACTTCCTGCTCGCGGCCGGGCACCTGGCGGACGCGCTCCATGATGGCGCGGTTGAGCTCGTCCTCGGTGACCGTGATCTTGTTCTTCTCGCCGATTTCCGCCAGCACGAGGCCCAGCCGCACCCGCCTCTGGGCGATGCCGCGGTATTCCTCCCGCGCCTTCTCTTCGGTCGTGCCCTCGTCGGCAAAGGTACGGCCCTGCGCCTTGAGATCGCTCTCAACCGCGGACCAGACGTTCTTGAACTCGTCCTCGGCGAGCGTGGGCGGCAGCGCAAACTTATGCATTTCGTCGAGCTTATCGAGAAGTTGCCGCTTGAGCCTTTGGCGGCTGAGCCCGGCATGCTCCTGCTGGAGGCGTGCTTTGACCGCCGCCTTGAGCTTGTCGAGGGATTCCAACCCCAGCGATTTCGCAAACGCGTCGTCGACGGTGACCGCGCCCGGCGCTTCGACCGATTTCACCGTCACGTCGAACTCGGCAGGCTTGCCGGCAAGTTGCGCGCTCGCGTAGTTGGCCGGAAACGTCACCTGGACCGGCCGCGTTTCGCCGGCGCTCATGCCGACGAGCTGATCCTCGAAACCCGGGATGAAGGTGCCGGACCCGACGTTGACGCCCACGTCGCCACCGCTGCCGCCTTCGAACGGCGCGCCGTCGATCTTGCCGGCGAAGTCGATGACCACGCGATCGCCCTTTTCGACCTTCGCCTCCTGCGCCTTGGCCGCGAATGGCCGGTTCTGCTCGGCGATCCTGTCAAGCGCTTCGTTGGCCTGCGCGTCGGTGACCTCCGCGACCTGGCGCTCGAGCTTGATGCCCTTGAAATCCCCTAGCTCGATCTTCGGCAGTAGCTCCAGCGCGAGCGTGTAGGCGAGGTCGGATTGCCCGCCGATGACCTTTTCGACCGCGGTCGCTTCGTTGGGAATCGTGACCTTGGGCTCCATGGCGAGCTTGAGACCGCGCTCGCTGACGATCTTGGCGTTGAGCTCGCGGATGATCGCCTCGATGGTCTCGGCCATCACCGCCTTGCCGTAGATTTTCCTCAAGTGCGTGACCGGCACCTTGCCCGGGCGAAAGCCGCGCAGCTGGACGCGATCCTTGAGCTCGCCGAGCCGCTCGGTCACCCGCGCCTCGAGATCGGCTGCCGACACTTGGACTTGGAATTCGCGCTTGAGGCCGTCGGAAAGGGTCTCGGTGACTTCCATGGCGATAAATCTATGTATTCGACGATCGCTGCGGTCCGTGGATGAGGCGTGACCCGGTGCCTGGGTTGCGGCGTGGTGCGGGCGGAGGGATTTGAACCCCCACGACTTTCGTCACGGGAACCTAAATCCCGCGCGTCTGCCAGTTCCGCCACGCCCGCAAAGGGCACCTTCGTGATCCGCGAATGGTC
This sequence comes from Hyphomicrobiales bacterium, assembly GCA_019237215.1. Classification (GTDB taxonomy): domain Bacteria; phylum Pseudomonadota; class Alphaproteobacteria; order Rhizobiales; family Xanthobacteraceae; genus VAZQ01. The sequence continues at coordinate 8,041 of JAFAHL010000631.1, forward strand.
GCTTTTGACTGATTTCGGTAAGCAGACGCAAGGCAATTGCGGTCGCGAGCGCGCGGACAGCGCATCTATTGACCTGAACCGCGTGCAGATAGGTTTCCGTCCTTGGTCACTCAAGCTGCACCGCCGGACCGTGCCCCTCTCTGCCCATGGGCGTTGGGCCGAAGTGCCGAACCAAGCCCGC
>JAFAHL010000632.1 GCA_019237215.1 Hyphomicrobiales bacterium
TATTGTGCGTCGGTGAGGTCGTCCCACAGTTCGCCGAGCAGGAATTTGTGGGTGAGCACTTTGCCGGCATGCTGCACCAGCACGCGCAAAAGCTCGTACTCCTTGGGGGAGAGCTTCACCTCCTTCTCGCCCACCTTCACGATACGCCGCACCAAATCGACCGAGAGATCGCCGGTCCGGAAGATCGGCCGCTCGCCGTGCACCTGCAGCTGGTGGCGCAGCGCCGCGCGCATGCGGGCCAGAAGTTCCTCCATGCCGAACGGCTTGGTGACGTAGTCGTCGGCGCCGAGGTCGAGCGCCTGGACCTTGCTGACCTCGTCCCCCCGGCTCGACAGCACGACGATCGGCACACCCTCGTTGCGGGCGCGCATCATCCGCAGCAGTTCGAGCCCCTGCATGTCGGGAAGCCCGAGATCGAGAATGATCAGGTTGGGCTTCTCCGCCAGCAGCTCGAGCGAGGCCTTGCCGTTCGGCGCTTCGAGGACTTCGTAGCCCTGCGTGCTCAGCCCCATGCGCAGCAGCTTGCGGATCGGCGGCTCGTCGTCGACCACCAGAATCTTGAGCGGTGCAGCGCTCATGCCGCGGTTTCCAATCGTTCGACCGCGGGCGGAATCGGCAGCCTGATCGCGAACACGGCGCCGCTGCGATCGTGGCGGTTCGCCGCGTTGATCGTCCCATGCATTGCTTCAATGAAGCCGCGGGAGATCGCCAGCCCGAGGCCGGTTCCGGCGCGCACCTGGTCGCCCTTTTCCACCCGATAGAACTTGTCGAAGATGTGCTCCAGGTCCGCGGATGGAATGCCTTCGCCTTCGTCCAGCACCTGCAAGTAGACCGCGTCCCGATCACGCCAGCTGCGGACGCGGATGGTGGTGCCCGCCGGCGAATATTTGGCGGCATTGTCCAGCAAATTGAACAGGACCTGCTCGAACAACACCGCATCCACCGCCACCATCGGCAAGCCCGGCGCGAGGTCCAATTCGACGCGATGGCCGGCGAGAATCTTGCCCGCGCGGCGCAGCGCACTGCCGACGATTTCGTCGAGATCGTGCAGAGCGGCATTCGGCACGATGGCGCCCGCTTCCAGCTTGGTCATGTCGAGCAGATTGGCGATGAAGCGATTGAGGCGTTCCGATTCGTCGATGATGGTCGCGAGCAGCTCGGCTTTTTCGGCGTCGGTCAGCGCCGTCCCAAGATCGCGCAACGTACTGGCCGCCGCCAGTACCGCCGCCAGCGGGGTCTTGAGATCGTGCGAAATCGACGTGAGGAGTGCGGATCGCAACCGATCCGTTTCGATCGTGCGCTTGGCGCGGTCGACGTCCTCGACCAGATAGACGCGCTCGATGGCGAGCGCGGCCTGGTCGATCAAGGCATCGAGCAGACGGCGCTGATCGGGCGTGAGCAGCGGCCCGGGCTTGTCGCTGTCGATGCCGATAACGCCGATGGCACCGCGCCCCGTTCGCATGGGTAGAAACAGGCGCTTTGCGCCGGGAAGTGTGTCGGAGCCGCGCCCGGCCGAGCGATCGTTCTCCCACGCCCACTTGGCGGCGGCGATATCGGCCTCGTCCAGCGTATCCTCCGGCGGATAGCCGGCCTTGACCGCGATCGAGCCGCTCTCGGGCAGCAGCAGCACCACCCTGACTTTCAGCATGAGCGCGGTCTGATAGGCGCTCGCCCACAGCACATCGTCGAGCGTGCCGACGCCGGCGAGCTTGCGGCTGAATGCGTACAGCAGTTCCAGCGTGCGCACGCGCTCATGCGCAGCTACGGTCCGGGTTCGACCGCGCGCGGCGAAATGCGACACCACCACCGCGACGATGGTGAAGAACATGAAGGCACCGACGTTGGTCGGATCGGTGATCGTGAAGGTGTAGATGGGGGGCAGAAAGAAGAAATTGTAGCAGAGCGAAGAAGCGACGGTCGCCAGCAGCGAGGGCCAAAGCCCGTAACGCACCGCGACCGCCACCACCGCGGTCAAAAAGACGAGATCGACGTTTTCGATTCCAAGCCAAGGTTCAATCAACTCGCCGACGCCGAGTGCCACGGCAACCACTACCAACGCGATCGCATAGGGCCACGGATCGAAAGGGGTGGCGTCTTCGGCCGGGCGTACCGTTTTCTTGGGGATCGGATCGCGCGCAAGCCGCTCCCCCGCGATGACATGCACGCTGATATTGCCGGACCGCCGCACCAGCTCGTGGACCACGGAGCCATGCAGGATCTCGAACCATCGCGACCGCGTCGACTTGCCGACGATGATCTGCGTGACGTTGTTGGGGTGGGCGAAGCCGATCACGTCATCCGCGATGCCGCGGTCGCCGCCGGGAACGGTGATCGCCTCGCCGCCCAGCGCCTCGGCCAAGCGCAAGGTGTCGGCGACGCGGTCGCGCTCGACCTCGCTCCACTGCAGGCTGCGCCGCGTTTCCACGCACAGCGCCGTGAACGGGGCATGCAGCCGGTCCGCCAGGCGCTTGGCATAGCGCACCAGGCCGGCCGCCCGCGGATCCTCGCTGATGCAGACCAGAATGCGCTCGCCCGCTGCCCACGGCCCGGGAATCGCATGCGCCTGCATATGGGTGAGCAGCTGCTCGTCCACGCGCTCCGCCGTTCGCCGGAGCGCAAGCTCGCGCAGCGCAGTGAGGTTGCCCGGAGAGAAGTAATGCTCGAGCGCGCGCTCCGCCTGCTTGGGCACGTAGACCTTGCCCTCTTTCAGGCGCTCGATCAGATCGTCGGGCGTGATATCGACGAGCTCGATCGCGTCGGCGCGATCGAAAACCGAGTCGGGCACCGTCTCGCGCACGCGGACATGCGTGATCTGCGCGACCACGTCGTTGAGGCTCTCGATGTGCTGGATATTGACGGTGGTGTAAACGTTGATTCCGTGTCTGAGCAGCTCTTCGACATCGAGATAGCGCTTGGGATGGCGGCTGCCGGGCGCATTGGTGTGAGCGAGTTCGTCGACCAAGACGATCTGCGGATGGCGCGCGATGATGGCGTCGAGATCCATCTCATCGAGCGACTGTCCCCTGTATTCGAGCCGCTTGCGGGGAACGACCTCGAACCCTTCGAGCAGGGCCTGCGTCTCCTTGCGCCCGTGGGTCTCGACGACGCCGACGATGATATCGTAGCCGTCGCGCTTGCGGGCGCGGGCCTGCTGCAGCATTTCATAGGTCTTGCCGACGCCGGGCGCGGCACCGACGAAGATCTTGAGCCGGCCGGACTTATGCTCTTCGCGCTGCGCGGCCTCGAGCAAGGCCTCCGGCGAAGGTCGCTGGTCAGAGTCGCGCCGCTGATCCGCCATCAGGACTCACGTTCGCTGTCATGCGAGGCAGCCATCTTACCCTAAAGCGTACTCAGGTGAGGTGGCGTCGCTAGCGAGCCGCCAGGCCATCGAGCGCCAAGTTGAGCGCCAACACGTTCACCCGCGGCTCGCCCAGGAGGCCGAGAGTGCGCGCCTCGATATGCTGCTCGACCAGCTGCCGCACGAGATCTTCCGGCAGATTGCGCGCTTTCGCAACTCTGGGCGCCTGGAAAAAAGCCGCTTCCGGAGAAATATGCGGATCGAGGCCGCCGCCGGAGGTCGTCACCAGATCGATGGGGACGGCGGCTGAAGGGTTCTCCTGCTCGAGCTTTTTCACATCGCCCTGCACGCGTTCGATCAGGGCCTTGTTGGTCGGGCCCAAATTCGACCCGCCGGAGTTCGCCGCATTGTAGGGCGCGGGCACGGTCTTGCTCGCATCGTTCGGGTCGGGAGCGACCGTCGCCGACGGCCGGCCATGGAAATACCTGTCGCTGGTGAACTCCTGGCCGATCAGCGCCGATCCGACCACCTTGCCACCCTGCTCGATCATGCTGCCTTGCGACTGATAGGGGAAGATAACGCCCGCAATCCCCGTCATCACCAATGGATAGACGAGGCCGGTAAGGATCGTCAGCGCGAGGATGAACACAATCGCCGGGCGGATCTCTTTCAGCATGGCTCTTCTCCTCAGGCGAGGTGCAAGGCGGTGACTATGAGGTCGATCGCCTTGATGCCGACGAACGGAATAATGATGCCGCCGACGCCGTAGATGAGCAGGTTGCGCCGCAGCAGCGGGGCCGCTCCGATCGGGCGATAGCGCACGCCTTTGAGCGCCAGCGGGATCAACGCGATGATGATCAGCGCGTTGAAGATGATCGCTGAGAGAATCGCGCTCTGTGGGGTCGACAAATTCATGATATTGAGTGTCTGCAGCTGCGGATAAAACGCGACGAACATCGCGGGGATGATGGCGAAATACTTCGCCACGTCGTTGGCGATCGAAAAAGTGGTGAGGGATCCGCGCGTCATTAACAGCTGCTTGCCGATCTCGACCACCTCGATCAGCTTGGTCGGATTGGAGTCGAGGTCGACCATGTTGCCGGCCTCGCGCGCGGCCTGCGTGCCGGTGTTCATGGCGACGCCGACGTCGGCCTGGGCGAGCGCGGGGGCATCGTTGGTGCCGTCGCCGCACATGGCGACGAGCTTGCCTTTGGCTTGCTCGGCGCGGATGAGCTTGAGCTTGTCCTCGGGCGTAGCCTGCGCGAGGAAATCGTCAACCCCCGCCTCCGCAGCGATGGCCGCTGCGGTCATGGGGTTGTCGCCGGTGATCATGATGGTGCGGATGCCCATGCGGCGCAGCTCGGCGAAGCGCTCGCGAATGCCGCCTTTGACGATATCCTTGAGGTGAACCACCCCGAGGAGCGTGCCATCCTTGGCCACGGCAAGGGGCGTGCCGCCCGACTTCGCGATTGCATCCGCGATCGCCTGCACCTCGCGCACGGCATCGGCGCTCACCACCGGCTGCAGGACGAGGACCGCGCTGGAGCCCACCGCCGCCGACGGCGCGTTGAGATAGTTCAGAATCGCTTCGACCGCGCCCTTGCGCACCCAGGAGTCGTCCACCTCCACGCCGCTCATGCGGCTCTGGGCGGTGAACGGAATGAAGTTGGCGCCCAACTCGGCGAGGTCGCGGCCGCGGATGCCGTATTTCTCCTTGGCGAGAACGACAATGGATCGCCCCTCGGGGGTCTCGTCGGCGAGCGAGGCAAGCTGCGCGGCATCGGCCAGCTCCTGCTCGCTGATGCCGCGCAACGGCTTGAACTCGGTGGCTTGGCGGTTGCCGAGCGTGATGGTGCCGGTCTTGTCGAGCAGGAGCGTATCGACGTCGCCCGCCGCCTCGACCGCGCGGCCCGACATCGCCAGCACGTTGAAACGGACCAGACGATCCATGCCGGCGATACCAATGGCGGACAATAGCGCGCCGATGGTGGTCGGGATCAAAGTCACAAACAGCGCCACCAGGATCACGACCGAGATGGCGCCGCCGGCATAGGCCGCATAGCTCGGGATGGTGACCGTCGCAAACACGAAGATGATGGTGAGGCCGACGAGGAGAATATCCAGCGCGATCTCGTTCGGCGTCTTTTGCCGCTCCGCCCCTTCCACCAACTTGATCATGCGATCGAGAAAAGTCGACCCGAGCGCCGCAGTGATGCGCACCTTGATCCAGTCGGACAATACCTGGGTGCCGCCGGTGACGGCCGAGCGGTCGCCGCCGGACTCGCGGATGACGGGCGCCGACTCGCCGGTGATGGCCGCCTCGTTGACCGAGGCGATGCCTTCGATCACCTCGCCATCCGAGGGAATGGTGTCGCCGGCCTCGACCAGCACCACGTCACCCACCTTCAGGCTGGTGCTGGGGACCAATTTATGGCCGCTGCCGCCGGG
>JAFAHL010000738.1 GCA_019237215.1 Hyphomicrobiales bacterium
ATTTCGCGCGTTGGCGGGAAACGCTCGCGCACGAAGCGCGCCAGCGTCACATTCCTATGGAGGCTGTCCGCCGCTTCGACCAGGCGCACGCCCCCGCTTACAAGCTCAAGGACGTCAGAATGGTCGAGCGCGGGGACGCGCCAGACACCGTGCGCAGACGGATCGAGCGCGTTCGCGATCGGAAGGTTTATCGCCCTAGCCGTGAAGAAGGATGGCGACGGGCGCGGGAGACGGCGCGGGAATGGCGCGCGCTCTCCTCAGAGCGTTCTGCGGCCCCGCTTCCGCCAGCTCCAGACGGAGCGCTTCGCCTCTATCGATTCGGAAGAGCCGACGTTGCCCGCCGCAACGCACTGTTTACGCCAGACCGCGCGATCGCCGAGTCCTACGCGAGACCCGGCGTCAGCGGGCGTCTGGTCTATGTCGACGTTCCCGCCGATCGCATTAACGAATTGAAGCCGTCACATTCCCAGCCGGATCGACTTTTTGTGGCGCCGCGCTCTATCGCGATGATGAGCAAAAGAATAGAATCCGAGACCGGGGCGACCGTCCTTTCGTTTCGCGCGCGGGCGGAAGCGGCGATCGGCGAATCCGAACGAGCGACCCCGACCCGGACGAACGAGGCAGAGCCTATGCGCAGTGTCGAAACCATGACCGCCTCGCGCACCCGGATGGCAGACGTCTTCAACCGGATGCAAGCCGTTCTGCCCGACGACGAGGCCGCCCGTGAGTTCGCGCAGCACGCAAAGCGGCTGCTCGAGAAGGCGGATAGCGTGATCGCCGAGCAAGCCAGGCTCGACAGCCAGCGGGCGGACGTTCAGGGCGACCGGTACGTCCAGCCTGAGCCGGCGAAGAACCTTGCCGACATCATCACCCACGAACGGAAGGGCGACGAGATCCACTATCACCGCCACAGCGCCAGCGGCGCTTACCAAACCCTTGCCTTCGTCGATCGCGGCAAGGACATCGATGTTCGCGACTGGAGCAATACGGCCAGCATCAATGCCGCCCTGGCGGTGGCGTCGCAGAAATGGGAAACGCTTTCGATCAACGGCACGGATGAGTACAAGGAGAAGGCGGCCCGGCTCGCCGCCGAACACGGTTACAAGATCAGCAACCCCGAGCTTCAGGATCGGATCAAGGAGCTTCGGGCCGAGATCGAGGCCAGCCGGGAACGCAATGCCGAGGGCGAGGCGCGAGCGGATGCCAAGTCCGTGCCTTCGCATAAACCCGAGGCCGCTCAGGACAGCGACTTGCGTTCTGCAACGAAGCTCAGCGAGTCTCAACTTGCCGATCGCGCGATTCGCGCAGCCATGCCGGAAGCCCGAAGCCTGCGCGATGAAGTCGACGGCTACAAGGATGACATCGGGTCCGCGCGCGACGAAAGGGTGAGGGAGCTATCGATCAAGCGCTTGGCCGACGCCGAGGGAAGGCTGGAGGCTTTTCTGTCCAGGCCACGTGAGCGGAACGCGGAGGCACCGGACCCTGAAACGCCTCTGAACAAGACGCCTGCCGAACAGGAACTCAGACTCCAAGACATTCACGGTCGTGTCGAGCGGGAAGCGGAGCGCGAGACAGATCAGGCCAACAGGGCAAGGGCGGCGCACGAAACCAATGTCGCGCAAGGCTCCGAGCGGACGCCTTACCGTTCCCCGGAAGAGGCCCAGAGCGCCCGCGCGGCCGAGCGCGGCATGGACAATGACGCGCACCGCCCCCTTCCTGCCGACGTCCGGCAAAGCGTGGAGATGGCCAATCTGACCGCCCAGCAGAGACGACTATTGGAGCAGGAAGCCGAGCAGCGCCGGATTGACATCGAAAATGCTGACCGAGCCAACCGCGAATATGAGCAGCGCCGGCACACGGAATCGGAAGGCGAATCAGAGTAGATGACGTCGCCGGTGCGGTTTGGCCACTACGGGACCCCCAATGAGCGCGGCGCGCCGAATGGTTGCTCATTGGGTCACACCGCCCCGGGCGCTGGGCCCAGTCAGCAACCGAAAATCCGATCGCCTCGCTCCCAAGGTGCTCGCACTCGTGGGCAAGGGCCGCAGCTATCGGCGGTCGGCCACGAACAACGGCTGAGCAAGAACAGCGTCGCGGACATCGTCGAACGCGCAGGGGTTGCCGCCGCATTGAGAAAGTCGGGCTATACGGACGGAATCGACCCTTTGCTGTCTTTCAAGATCAGCCCGGGGGAGACCACGCGTTGGCGCAATGGAAGCGCTGCGCCAATGCAACAGAAGCGGCCGTTCCTGGGATACTGCGGGGAACGGTCGAGCGCCTGACGGAGTGGCATGCATGGCCGGCCCAAGCCTGGCCGGGATGAGGCTCATGGCGCCAGGCTGTCTTGCGCCGCGATGATTTTGTCGATCAGACGATCCTCGTCGGACTCCGGCGGCGCCGGCGACTTCAATCGCTGCTTGGCGTGCATGATCGAGTCGCGCAGGATTTCGTCGATGTCCTGCGATGCTTCGAATGCGCCGGCGACGCGCTTCACCTTCGCGTTGTCGTAGAGGGCCGACCAAGTCTTGTCGCCGAGCAGCGGGCCTTCCCACTCTTTGTTAAAGCGAACGAGATTTGCGGTCGGAACCGGGGCATGCACTGCTGCGGCGCCGAAGCCGCGGGCGATCGCCTCGTGGATTTGCCTCCAGGTGAAGGGGCGGTCGGTCGTGATGTGGAAGTCGTCGTTGAGCGCGGCCGAATTGCCGAGCAGGCGCACGAGGGGCGTCGCCACGTCGACCGAGCGGGTGAGAGTCCAAAGGGACGACCCGTCGCCGGCGACGATGACAGCCTTTCCCGCAATCATTCGCCGGATGGCCGCACCCGGGTCGCCAATCTGGATCGGCATGTGGGTGCGCACGGTATGGCTCGGACGCACTATCGTGTAGGCCAGCTTGTCCTGGTCACGAAGGAGCAGCTCGCAGGCGATCTTGTCGCGGCTGTATTGCCAGTACTTGTTCTCGAGCTTCGTTCGTTCGGTCATCATGTAATCGCGGACCGGCTTCTCGTAGACGGAGGCCGACGAGATAAACACATATTGGCCCGTCTTGCCCGTGAAGGTGGAGATGTCGCGTTTCATTTGGTCGGGCGTATAGAGGCGGAACTGGGCCACCACGTCGAAGTGCGTGCCGCCGAGCTGGCCATAGGGGTTGTCGTTCATGTCGCCGACCAGCGTCTTGACCCCCTTGGGCAGGGCGGCGGCGGACCTGTTCCGGTTCAGGATCGTCACATCATGCCCCGCGGCCAAAGAGGCCTCAACGCAAGGCAACGAAATCTGCCCGGTGCCGCCGATGTAAAGCACGCTGAGCGCCATGGGACGACTTCCTCTCCGGGGTCAATGGGACGATCATATAGAATATGGTGAAGATCATATATGACAATCGTCGAAAGCCAAAGCGGCCGTCCCGTTCCTAACCAGCCTTATCGACTTAGACGGTCGTGTGGTCAGCGGCTTTTCGCACGGGCGCGGCCGGGCCGCGCAGTGTCCCTGCGCGAGCCTCGTTCAATCGCGCCTGCCGCATCAGCGTGAGCAGATCTTCGCCGGCGCCGCGGACATGCGCAACCGCGACCCGCGCCGCTGTCTCGGCGTCCCCCAGCGCGATCGCATCGACGATCTCGCCATGCTGCGCGATCCGCTGACGCAGGCGCGAACGGGTCACCGGCAGTTTCGCCCTCGTCGCGTTGATGATGCCGGCGTAGCGCTCCATAACCTCGACGGCCGGGATATTAAACTCGTCTTCGAGGATGATGGCGTGAAATTTCCGATTGGCGGCCTCGAGCGCCTCGAAATGGCTCGGCTCGCCGACGGCGACTTCGGCGAAGGCGGCGGCTGCGGCGCGCAGACGAATGAGATCGCCAGGCGTCGCCCTCTGGCAGAAGCGGCGCACGAAGATCGGCTCGATCGCCTCCCGGATCTCGAAAACGTTTCGGACGAAGTCGTCGTCGACAGTGCGCACGCGCGCGCCCTGGTTGGGGTTCGCGACGACGAAGCCCTCGCCCTGCAGGCGCCACAGCGCCTCCCGCACTGGGTTGGCGCTCACCCCATAGCGCGCCGCAAGCTGCTTGGTTTTGAGCCATGCTCCCGGCGCGAGCACGCCGGCGACGATGTCCCGGCGGAGGTCGTCGGCGACGCGCTGGGAAAGGCTTGAAGTTTTAGACATTGGCATCGCCCACACCAGCCGCCCTCCACAGGCGGCATGCGGTGGCCTATGTCAAGACGGAAAAATTCTATAGATTTTTATCCAAGTTCTATGCATTATGCCCAAGCCGAAAGGCGGAGGAACCCCAGGGGAGTGCCCGTGAAGGTCACCCGCGTCGAAGTTTTTATGGTCGGCCGGGATTGGAACAACCTCGTTATCGCACGCGCGCATACGGATTCCGGCGTTTCTGGCCTTGGCGAAGGGACCATGCAGTGGCAGGCGCGCACGGTCGCGGCGGCCATCGAGCACATGGCGAGCCGCTACGTCCTCGGCGCCTCGCCGTTCGAAATCGAGCGGGTGGTCCAGGCCATGTACCGCAACGAATATGCGCGCGGCGGCCCGGTGCTCAACAGCGCCATCGCGGCGATCGAGTTCGCCCTTTGGGACATTTGCGGCAAGGTTCTCGATCAGCCCGTCTACAATCTGCTCGGCGGACGGGTCCACGACGCGATACCCGCCTACGCCAACGGCTGGTTCGACGCCGACGGCGACGCCGACCAAGCCGCCGCGGCGGCTCGCAGAGTAGTCCAGGCCGGGTACAAAGGTTTGAAATTTGACCCGTTCTGGGGGCTTGGACGCGATCCCGACCTTGCCGACCTCCGGAGGGGCGTTGAGGCGGTATCCGCTGTGCGCGCCGCAGTCGGCCCGGACGTCAAGATCATGGTCGACGGGCACGGTCGATTCAGCGTCGGAACCGCAAGCCGTCTTGCTCATGCGCTCGCCGAAAACGGCGTCTATTGGTTCGAAGAGCCGGTCGAGCCCGAAAACTACCTCGCCCTCGGCGAGGTGGCGCGGCCGGCGGGCTTGCAGATCGCGGCAGGCGAGCGCTGCTACTCGCGCTACCAGACGCCGCTGCTGCTGAGGTTCGGCAAGCCGCATGTCCTGCAGCCTGACCCGATTCAGGTCGGCGGCTTGCTCGAGGCCAAGAAGATCGCCGCGCTCGCCGACACCAGCTACCTGCCGGTTTCCTTCCATTGCCCGTTTGGGCCGATTGCGGAGGCTGCGATCCTGCAACTGAACGCGGCGACCACGAACATTGTCTGCCAGGAGTCGTTCTCGGAGTTCGATGTCGGCTGGCGCTCGGAACTTATAAGTCATTGTCCGAAGCCGGTCGGCGGCAGTTATGCGGTGAGCGGGCTGCCGGGGCTCGGCGGCATCGAGCTGAATGAAGCTGTGGTCCGGGAATATCCCTATCGCGACGGCGCCGTCCAATCCATGTGGACGGTGAACGGCTCGATGCTGGGGCCCGAAGCGAACGTCGCGGCGACGCGTGGAGAGAACCCGCCCGCCGCGCCGCGGACAAGCGGATCGAGTGATCCCGTGCACAAGGAGGAAACGCGCTATGAGGATGCGAACGAAGCTTAGATCGGCTCTGGCCGGACTGGCGCCGATAGCCGCCGCAGCGGTCTTCGCTGCAGCGGTTTATCCTGCGCAGGCCGCGACCACGCTGCATGTGATGAGCTGGCAGCCAGCCTACGTCGCCGGGACTCCCTATTGGGACAAGACCGTGGCAGGATTCGAGGCCGAGAACCCCGGGGTCAAGGTCGAGAGCAATTTCGTCGCGTTCAGCCAGTATCTTCCGACCCTGACCGCAATGATCGCCTCCGGTTCGTTACCGGACGTGTTCAACGGCGGCACCAAGACCGGGGAGCTCGGCCGCGCGGGGCTCCTGGTGAACTTCAAGGATGTGTTCGACAACGCGTTTTTCGAGCGGTTCTTCACCGGACCGCTTCGCCAGTACACCTTCGACGGCAAGCCGTACGGCCTCGCCGACATGGCCCAGGACTTCGGTGTCTTCGCGAACGATCGCATCATGAAGGAAGTGGGCTTGACCGTGCCCAATACCTGGGACGAATTGATCGCGGACGCGCCCAAGTTCAAAGCTGCAGGATATATTCCGCTCGCTTGGGGCAACCTGACTCGCAACACCTGTCCGGATTTCTTCCTGCCGCTCATCGCTCAGTACGGCGGCGACGTCTACGCGCTCGACGACCACACCGCCCCCGGCCTCAGCTGGGATTCAAAGCCGGTCATCGATGCGCTCGGACTGCTGGAGCGTCTTGCCAAATCAGGCGTGTTCCCCGCCGGAATCAACGGCATCGACGACCCTCAAAGCTATCAGCTCGCCTACCAGGGCCGCGCCGCCATGTTTTATGGCGGATCGTGGACCCCGGCCATTTTCCAGCACGATGGCAGCAAGGATTGGCTCGACAACTACTCTGTCCACAAGGTGCCGGCGGTTACGCCCGACGCGGTCCACTACACCGGCGACGGCGCCGGCGAGGCTTGGTCGGTCAGCGCCAACAGCCCGAACAAGGACCTCGCGGTCAAGTTCATCGCCTACATCTTCCGCCCCGATGTCTACAACTGGCGCGCAAAGGGCCTGCAGTCGTTCCCGGCCCTCAAGAGCGCTGTCGATCAGATCGACAATCCGAAGGTTCGGACGATGATTCCGTGGATCAACACCGACGCTGCGGATCACATCCTCTTCGGGCCCGGCAGTTGGGATTCGGTCTCCAACGTTTGCCAGAGCGCCCTTGACGGTTCAATCTCGCCGGAAGACGGGGCCAAGAAGATCGAGGTGGATGTGACGCCCGCGCGAAAGAAGTGACCGACAGGCGCATCCAGCGTCTCTTCCCGGCTGCGTCGCCGCCCCCGCGGCGTCGACGCAGCAGAGCTCGAACAGCCGAAAATGGCTTTAGCGGCCCGTCCATGAAACGATCGTCGCGGCTACAGTCCTGGCTTGCTCCGGCATTGTTCATCGCCCCCGCCGCGGTCGCGCTGATCCTCACGATGGCCGCGCCGATGGCCGGCGCCGTCATGCTCAGCCTGCAGAACTGGAACGGCATGGCGCCCCCCAGTTGGGCCGGGTTCAGCAACTACGTCGGGCTGATTCACGACGAGACGTTCTTCAGGGCGCTGTGGCATACCGCATACTTCACGATCTGCACCGTCATACTGCAGACCATTCTGCCGTTGCTGATCGCCAGTCTTCTCAATTCCGGCATCCGCGGAAGCACGGTGTTCCGGACCCTCTACTTCATGCCGGTGATCATTTCGCTGGCCATCAGCGGCCTGCTCTGGGCCATGCTGTTCGAGCCCAATTTCGGGGCCGTAAACAGCTTCCTGCGCGCGATCGGATTGGGGAGCTTTACCCAGCTGTGGCTCGCCGGCGCGAACACCGTCATGCCCAGCGTGATCATCGTGTCGGTGTGGCAGTCGCTTGGCTTCTATCTGGTCATCTTCTTCGCGGCGCTGCAAGGCGTGCCCACGGATCTCTACGAGGCGGCCGAGTTGGACGGCGCCAATGCATGGAGCCGCTTCCTGCACGTCACCGTTCCGACCATCTGGCCGGTGATCCTGATTGTGATCGTCCTCAACACCATCAACGGCATCAAGGTCTTCGACCAGATCTGGGTGATGACTGCGGGTGGCCCCAACTACGCGAGCGCGACGCTTGGCACGTACCTCTACTCCATCGCGTTCGGAGCCATGGGAGCTTCCAATTCGAGGCTCGGTTACGCGACGGCAATCGCGATCGTGATCCTGCTGCTCA
>JAFAHL010000099.1 GCA_019237215.1 Hyphomicrobiales bacterium
ACCGCCTCGGCGACGCGCGCATTGACGCGCTCGCGCAATGCTTCGCCAACGTCGAGGTTCTTGCCCGAGACGCGAAATGGCATGATCGCCCTCCGATGACCGCTGCCCGAACGATCCCGGCCGCGCACACCAACCGGCTTGCGCCGCGCCCACGCGTTTTGCGCGCTTTCCGGCCGACCGCGTTCGGCGCGGAAAACGCCTCAGCACACTATCAACGCCTCAGCACAATATCATAGCGTGACGCGTCATGGGGCCGCGCCCAGGGACGTCTGCTTCTCCCTGCGCCGCTGCACCGACGAGGCAATTCGCATCGCCTCGCGATATTTTGCGACCGTTCGCCGGGCAATGTCGATGCCCGCCTCGCGCAGCTTTTCCACGATGGTATCGTCGGACAGCACTTGCTCGGGCCTTTCGGCGTCGATCAACTGTCTGATCCGGTGGCGCACCGCTTCCGCCGAATGGGCTTCCCCTCCGTCCGCTGCCGCGATCGCCGAGGTGAAAAAGTATTTCAGCTCGAAGATGCCCCGGTTGGTCGCCATGTACTTGTTGGCGGTGACGCGCGAGACGGTCGATTCGTGCATGTCGATGGCGTCGGCGATGGTCTTGAGGTTGAGCGGCCGCAAATGCCGCACGCCGTGGACGAAAAACGCGTCCTGCTGACGCACGATCTCGGTGGATACCTTCAGGATGGTTTTGGCGCGCTGGTCGAGCGCGCGGATCAGCCAGGTCGCGGTCTGCAGGCAATCGGCGAGATAGCCCTTGTCCTTCTCGTTCTTCGCGGTCTTGGCGAGTTCGGCATGGTAGCTCTGGTTGACCAGAACCTTGGGCAGCGTGTCGGAATTGAGCTCGACGATGAAACCGCCATCCGGCCCCAGGCGCACGAACACGTCCGGCACGATCGGTTGCACCAGCGTGGAGCCGAAGGCGAGGCCAGGCTTGGGGTTGAGTTTGCGAACTTCACCGATCATGTCGGCCAAGTCTTCCTCGCCCACGCCGCAGATGCGGCGCAAGGCCGCGAGATCGCGCTTGGCAAGCAGATCGAGACGAGCAACGAGCGCCTGCATCGCGGGATCGAAGCGATTGCGCTCCTTGAGTTGGATGGCAAGGCATTCCGTGAGATTGCGCGCACACACGCCGGGGGGGTCGAAACCCTGCACGATCGCCAGCACGGCGTCGATCTCGGCAGCCGGCGCGCCCAGCTTCTCGGCGACCAGCGCGAGATCGCCGTTGAGATAGCCGGCCTCGTCGACGAGGTCGATGAGGTATTGCCCGATCATGCGCCGCGCAGGATCGACCACCGCAAGCGCGAGCTGCTCGGCGAGATGATCGGCCAGCGTGGTCTCGACCGAGACGAAGGCCTCGAGATTGTAGTCGTTGTTGTCGCGCCCGCCGGCACCGGTGCTCGCCCATTCGGAATAGCCCGGGGGCGCCTCGCCGTTCGAGCGCGAGGTCGCGGCGTCGGCGTCGGCGGGAGGGACGTCGTCAAGCTCCGCCCCCGGCGGTTGCTGGGCTGCGCCCTCGCTTCGGTCATGCCCGTCGGCCGCCCAATCCGTCGCGGCGGCACCCGGTGAGGCTTCACGATCGGCCGCGCGCCGCTCCCCTTCTCCGTCATTCTCTCCCACCGGCTCGAGCAGCGGATTGCGCTCGAGCTCCCCCTCCACGTAGGCGGCAAGGTCGAGATTGGAGAGCTGCAGCAGCTTGATGGCCTGCATCAGCTGCGGCGTCATCACCAGCGCATGGCTCTGGCGAATTTCGAGTCGTTGAGTGAGCGCCATCTCGTCCTTAAGGGGCGGCCCCCGGGGCCGGCCTCAACAGCATCAACGCAGCCCCGCGACCGCGCAATAGCGATTGGTCCGATTTTTGCTTGCGGGTTCTTGGCCCGGTGTATACCAGGTCCACGGAGCCGTCGTTAAGAGGGGAGCAGAAGCGCGACAATAGCGGGGACAACCGCTAGATGCGGACTTCTGAACCGCCACACTAGGCGCGGAAGTCTTCGCCGAGGTAGAGGCGGCGGACCTCGGGGTCGTTCACGATATCGTCCTTGCGGCCCTCCATCAGGACCTGGCCCGAATAAATGATGTAGGAACGGTCGGTGAGGTCGAGGGTCTCGCGCACATTGTGGTCGGTGATGAGCACTCCGATGCCGCGGCTGGTCAGACGCCGCACCAGCCTCTGGATTTCGACCACGGCCTTGGGGTCGATGCCCGCGAACGGCTCGTCCAGCAGCATGTAATTCGGCCGACTCGCGAGCGCGCGGGCGATCTCGACGCGGCGGCGCTCTCCGCCCGAAAGCGCGATCGAGGGCGTCTTGCGACGGGGGGCGATCTCGAACTCGTCCAGCAGCGCATCGAGATCGGCCTCGCGGCGACGGCGGTCCGTCTCCACCACTTCGAGGACCGCGCGGATATTGTCTTCCACGTTGAGGCCGCGAAAGATCGACGCTTCCTGCGGCAGATAGCCTATGCCGAGGCGCGCCCGCTGGTACATCGGAAGGTGGGTGACGTCGTGGCCATCGAGCTCGATCTTGCCGCGCTCCGCCTTGACCAGGCCGGTAATCATGTAGAACGCCGTGGTCTTGCCGGCGCCGTTCGGCCCCAGCAGACCGACCGCCTCGCCGCGCCGCACGTAGAGGCTGACGCCGTCGACCACCCGCCGTCCGCCGTAGGTCTTTTCGAGGTTGTGCGCGGCCAAGTAGCTCCGCATGGCCTCTTGCCGCGCCGCCGGCGCTACGGCCTCTTGCCGCGCCGCCGGCGCTTGCGGGCGCGGGCGCGGGCGAGCGGCGGCGGGAGCCACCTTCTTGCCGCGGGCGAGCGCCATCGGCCCACCCAAAGAGGTCAGGCCGATATCCTGCCAGCCGCCGTTGCCCGCTCTTCGTCTGGGTTGAGGCGCGCGGCGATGTCGGAACAACGCGAGGATGTCGACCAAGCCTCTGCCCTCGAAACCGGGGTTCAACGCAATCCTTCGATGGCGAAGCCAAACGTCGCCGACGGGAATGGGCCGCACCGCTTTGTCAATTCCATGACACGATCCGAGCCTTGTCGATCACGAGCCTTGCCGATCAAGGGAGCGACCGATGTGATGTCCCAAAGTGCTTTCCACCGTTTGCCGGCCACGATGCAGTCCGGCGGCAAGTCGCGCGGCGGCGACCGCGGTCGACCACGAGCGTCATCTTTTATCCGCGGCGTTGCTTTTCTCCGGGGGATTGCCTTTATCCGCGGTGTTGCTTTTCTCCGGCGGATTGCCTTTGTCCGCGGTGTTGCTTTTCTCCGCAGCGCTGCGCGGATCGGGAGGGCTTTGCGATCCTGATTTAAACAGGCCCTCGACCCGCCCCTGATCCATCTTCGACACGCCGCTGGTGAGATCGACCACCAGCCGCTGCCCGCGCAGGACGTCCGTGCCTCGCGTCACGACCACGTTCCCGACGAGCGTCACCGTGTTCTCGCGCATGTTGAAGGTGGCGGCATCCCCGGTCGCATTTTGATCCTTTTGAATCACCACGACGTTGCCCTTCGCCTCGATCCGGCGGATCTGCCGGTCGCCTCCGGGCCCCGGATCGGCTGCCTTGACGGTCTTGGCGGTTTGCGTCTCCGTTTCCTGCTCGTAGAACACGACGAGCTGCTTGCAGCGCATTTCGGTGTCGCCTTGCAGCACGTACACGTCGCCGGTGAAGGTCGCCATCTTGTCCTTCTCGCGCAGCTCGAGCGACGCCGCGCGGATCTTCACGGGTTCGTCGCGGTTCTGCGAGAAGCCCTGCAGCGCGTTCGGCGGACCTTGATTTTTCTGCGCCGTTGCATCGGACCCCGAGAGCGCGTAGGCGACGACGAGCCCCGTCACCGCGAGCGGTGCGAACCAATTTCGCGTTCGACGCCTGCTCATGGCTTGCGCCCTCCGCCCGCGGTGGAGGTCGTGTTGTCCATTATCAAGGTGACGAATACGCCGCGCTCGAAACGCATGAGATCGCCGGAATCGATGACTTCCATGCGGTTGGCGTTGATGGTCCATGTCGCCGTCTTCACCTCGACCGGCTTCTCCGAAGTGATCTTGCTGGTGCGAACGTCCACGACCGCTTCGTTGAGGAACGCCTGATAGCCGCTCGAAGACGTCACCACGATGTTCTGGGTGAGCGTGAGCTGCTCGATCTTGGTGTTGTATAGCCCGTCCTTCGCGATCGTTTCGAAGGTGACATTGTCTCTCATCTCCATTGTCGCGCGGATGCCGTGCAGCTCGACCATGTCCGGCTTGGTGACGTCCTGAGCAGCGGCCTGGGCGATCATGTCGTAGCGGCGATTGTCGCGCGTGACGCCGGCGAGGCGGGGCTGATTCATCTTGATCTTGGTGCCGGAAACGACCAGCGAGCCGACGTTGACGGGCAGGCCCGAGAGTGCGCGCAACGGCTTCATCAGAACTGCAAAGGCCACTCCCGAGAGGAAGACCGCGGCCGTGGTCAGCGGGACCGCGACCCGCAAGATGCGCACATGCCGGCTGTGGCGCACGGCGGCCCGGAAGGCTCGACTCGTATCGGTACGGCCAAACCGCGCGACAACGCCCGCCCCTCCCGGGTTGACCTCGGATACAGCCGTCAAAGAGTTCATCCCCGAGCCCCCGTCCGCCTAAGAGAATCAGGCGGCCCCACTCGATATTAGCCTCTTTTGGCCCCGCATGGTCGCTCCCAAATATGGCCCGGGCGCGGCACGGCCGCGCCGGACCAGCGCGCAGGAACCGGCCGGAAAACCGGGCCTATTGAAGGAGATAGCGCGGACAAGTTACCCAATTCATACGATTTCCGCGGGCGGGGAATTCTAGGAATGGGCAAAGATGTCCTCGCTCGCCCAGCCGGCGAGGTCGAGCCGTACCCGGTCCGGCAGGAAGCGAAAACAGGCCGCCGCGAGTTCGGCACGCCCCTCCCGGACGAGGATGGCGTCGAGCTTTTCCCGGAGCGCGTGCAGGTGCAGCACGTCGGACGCCGCGTAGGCGAGTTGCGCGTCGGTCAGCGCCTCGGCGCCCCAATCGGAAAGCTGTTGCTGCTTGGAGAGGTCGACGCCCAGCACGTCACGCACGAGGTCCTTGAGGCCGTGCTTGTCGGTGTAAGTGCGCGCGATCCGCGAGGCGATCTTGGTGCAGTAGACCGGAGAAGCCATGACGCCCAAACGCCGCTGCAACACGCCGAGATCGAAGCGGGCGAAATGAAAGATCTTCAGAATCGTGCCGTCGGCGAGAAGTTTGGTCAGGTTCGGCGCGGCGCTGGCGCCTGAGGGGATCTGCACCACGTCGGCGGAGCCGTCGCCCGGCGACACTTGCACCACGCACAGCCGATCGCGGATCGGATCGAGCCCCATGGTTTCGGTGTCGATCGCCACCGCGTCGCCGCGGTAGTGCGAGAGGTCGGGCAGATCGCCGCGATGCAAGCGGATAGTCATGACGGCTCACGGACGGGCGATGGTGCAACGCTGGTGCCCAGGAGAGGACTCGAACCTCCACGCCTCTCGGCGCTAGTACCTGAAACTAGTGCGTCTACCAATTCCGCCACCTGGGCTTTATGGCGATTTAGGTACGAAGCAGGCCTATGGTTGTCAAATAGGCGTACTCCGCGCCCTGTACACTATCAAAGCGATCCTGTATTCCGCGATCGAGGGACTTGAGCGAGCATGACCGCCATTCCGCTCGAAACGCTCGTCACCGTCTTCGGCGGCTCGGGTTTCCTCGGCCGTCACGTCGTGCGCGCGTTGGCCAAACTCGGCTACCGCATTCGGGTGGCCGTGCGCCGGCCTGAGCTTGCCGGTTTCCTGCAGCCGCTGGGGCAGGTCGGGCAGATCCATGCCGTGCAGGCCAATGTGCGCCACGCGGCCTCGGTGGAGGCGGCCGCGCGCGATGCCGACGTGGTGGTCAACCTCGTCGGCATCCTGTTCGAGCGCGGGCGACAAAAATTCGATGCGGTGCAGGCCTTCGGAGCCGAAGCCGTGGCGCTCGCGGCAGCCGCCTTCGGCGCGCGCATGGTCCATGTCTCGGCGATCGGCGCCGACGAGCACGCCCCTTCGCATTATGCGCGCTCGAAGGCCGTCGGCGAGAGGCTGGTGCTCGCCGCCGTGCCGTCGGCCGTCATCCTGCGGCCCTCGGTTCTGTTCGGGCCCGAAGACGACTTCTTCAACAAGTTCGCGGCGATTGCCCGCTTTGCCCCCGCCCTGCCGCTGGTCGGCGGCGGGCATACCCGGTTCCAACCGGTCTTCGCCGGCGATGTCGCGAGCGCGGTCGTTGCGGCGATCGAGGGCCGCGCCAACGACGGTGAGGTCTACGAGCTCGGCGGCCCGGAGGTGCGCAGCTTCAAGCAGCTGATGCAATTCATGCTCGCGACCATCGAGCGCCAGCGCCTGCTGGTGCCGATTCCGTTCGCGCTCGCGAAGTTCCAGGCCGGCATCCTCCAGCTGCTGCCCAAGCCGCTGTTGACGCCCGATCAAGTCGAGCTGCTGCGGGGCGACGTCACCGTCTCGGACCAGGCCAAGCGCGAAGGGCGAACGCTCGAAGCGCTCGGCATCGACCCCGTCGCCATGGCGGCCATCGTCCCCTCCTATCTGTGGCGGTTCCGCAAGGCCGGCCAATTCAACGCGACGGCGGTCGGCAGTCAGTGATCAACCCACCGCTCGGTCACCGCCGATAATCAATCCTGATCCCTGCCTCCAGGCGCTGCCATCGTCGCCAAGGTCGAGCTGCGTCACGCAGGGCGCAAGAGCGTGCTTCTGCGTCCTCACCCCTGCTTCCTCACCCCTGCTTCCTCGCCCCTGCTTCCTCAGTATCCAACCGCCAGTGCGATCAGCCCGAGCGCTCCCACGATGATGCGCCACCAGGCGAACAAGCCGAGGCCGTGGCGCTGCACGTAGTCGAGAAACGTCTTCACCACGAACCAGGCGCACACGAACGATACCGCAAATCCGAAAGCCACGATGATAGTGTTGTCCATGCTCATCTGCGCGCGGCTCTTGTAGAGATCGTAGGCGAACGCGCCGGCCATGGTGGGCATCGCGAGCCAGAACGAAAATTCCGCCGCCGAGCGCCGGTCGGCGCCCAGCAGCATGGCGGCCACGATGGTGGCGCCCGAGCGCGAGACGCCGGGAATCATGGACACGCACTGCGCCAAGCCGATGACGAAATACATCGGCAGCGAGAACTTCGTGGCGTCGTGGTAACGCGTCTCGAGATCCATCCGATCGACCCACTGCAGGATCGCGCCGCCGACGATCAGGGTGAAGCAGACGATCCAGACGTTGAACAGCACGGACTTGATGAAGTCATGGGCGAGCGCGCCGACCACGGCGGCCGGCAGGAACGCGATCAGCACGCCGAGGACGAAACGCCGGGCCGCCGGGTCGCTGAACATGCCGGTGGCGATCTGCCAGATACGGAAAAAATAGATCGACAACAGCGCGAGGATTGCGCCGAACTGAATCAGCACGGCGAAGGTCTTGCCGAAATCGTCATCGTCGAAGCCGAAGAAGTGCTGGACCAAGAGGAGGTGCCCAGTCGAGGACACCGGCAGGAACTCGGTCAGGCCCTCGACGACGCCGAGGACGAAGGCCTTGAAAAGCTCGAACGACATGGCGGGCTCCGCGGGCAAAGGTGAAACGGCGCCGCGCAGCACGGCGCGGGGGCGGTCCGGGAGATGCGGTTTTCCCGCATCATTAACCTCGGAGCAACGGGGAGGGGCGAACATTGCACAGGTTGCTCCCGGCCGCCCCTATCCATAGGGTCGAGACCGACCTAACGTGACGCGCCGCGCGCGCGCCCCGAGACCGCCGCAATCCTTAAGGCCGCATGCTGACATTGTTCCACCACCCGTTCTGCCCGCACTCGCGTTTTGTACGCTTGGCGCTCGGCGAATACGGCATCGCCGCGCGCACGGTCGAGGAGCGTGTGTGGGAACGCCGTCAGGAATTTCTCATCCTCAATCCCGCTTGCACGACTCCGGTGGTGGTGGAGGAAGGTCGTCCCGCGGTTCCGGGAGCGGCCGTCATCGCCGAATACCTCGACGAGACCAGAGGGCTCGAGCTCGGCGAGCTGCGCCTGCTGCCGCGCGAAATCGGGACGCGGGTCGAAGTGCGCCGGCTCATGAGCTGGTTCAACGACAAATTCTTTGCCGAGGTCAGCGGCCCGCTCACCACCGAACGCCTATATAAGCGCCAGATGCCGACGAGCGCGGGCGGCGGATCGCCGGACACCGAAGTGATCCGCGCGGCGCGCCACAACATGCGCTATCATTTGGCCTATATCGGTTGGCTGGTGCGCACGCGCGATTGGCTCGCAGGGGGGCGGATGAGTTACGCCGATCTCGCGGCGGCCGCGCACCTCTCGGCGGCCGACTATCTGGGCGACGTGCCATGGAACGAAGACGAAGCCGCGAAGACCTGGTACGCGCAGATCAAGTCGCGCCCGTCGTTTCGTCCGATCCTGGCCGAGACGCTGGCGGGAATCCCGCCGTCGAAGACTTACGCCGACCTCGACTTCTGAACGATCCGGCGGCGCTTAAAGCGGCGCTCGTGAACGCCGCGCGCCAAGCGGGCTTCGACACCGTCGGCGTCACGCGGCCGGACTCGATCCCGCAGGCGGCCGAGCGGCTGCGGCATTTCCTCGCCGAAGGCGCCCATGGCGACATGGATTGGATGGAAACGACCGCCGCGCGGCGCGGCGCCCCGCGCGCGCTCTGGCCGCAGGTGGGCTCCGTCATCATGCTCGGCCTCAACTACGGCCATGGCGCGGGTAGCGATCCGCTGGCGATCTTGAGGAGGCGCGAACGCGGGGCGATTTCGGTTTACGCGCAAGCCGACGACTATCACGACGTCATCAAGCCGCGCCTCAAGGCGCTCGCCGGTTGGCTGATCGCGCAAGCCGGCGGCGACGCGAAGGTTTTCGTCGACACCGCGGCGGTGATGGAGAAGCCGCTCGCCGCCACCGCCGGCCTTGGCTGGCAGGGCAAGCACACGAACCTGGTCTCGCGTCAATTCGGGTCGTGGTTGTTCCTCGGCGCAATCTTCACCACGCTCGACCTGCCGCCGGATGCGGCGGAAATCGATCACTGCGGCACGTGTCGTGCTTGTCTCGACGTCTGCCCGACGGCGGCGTTCCCCGCGCCCTATCGGCTCGATGCGCGCCGCTGCATCTCCTACCTCACGATCGAACACAAGGGGCCGATTGCGCGTGATCTGCGCGCCTCGATCGGCAACCGCATCTTCGGCTGCGATGATTGTCTGGCGGTGTGCCCATGGAACAAGTTTGCGCAGGCGGGCCGCGAGATGAAGCTCGCGGCGCGCCGCGAATTGCAGGCCCCTCGCCTCGCCGATCTCGCCCGCCTCGACGACGCGGCATTCCGGAAGATGTTTTCGAAATCGCCGGTCAAGCGCACGGGGCGCGATCGCTTCGTACGCAACGTGCTCATCGCCATCGGCAACTCCGGCGACGCGACGCTCGCGTCCGAGGCCATGCGGCTGTTGGGCGATCCCTCGCCGCTGGTGCGCGGGGCGGCGGTGTGGGCGGCGAGCCGCCTTCTGCCGGCTGAACGGCTCGCCGTGCTCGCGATGGATCAGCGCACGCGCGAGAGCGAGCCGCTGGTCGCGGACGAATGGACGGCAGCGCTCGCGGCGACGGCGGCCTGATGACTACGCTCGTTTGTCTCGGGCTGGGTTACTGCGCCCGGCATTACGTCAGCGAATTCGGCAAGCGCTTCGACCGCGTCGTCGGAACCACGCGCAGCGCGCAACGCGCGGCCGCGCTCGCACAAGCGCGCCTCGGCGGACGGCCGGCTGACATGCTGGTGTTCGACGGGACAACGCCCTCGCGCGAGCTCGCTGGCGCCATTGCGCAAGCCGATGCCCTGCTCATATCGGCTGCGCCGGCGGAGGGCCGCGATCCCGTGCTCCCGGCGCTGGAAGACGAGATCGCTCGGGCGCCGCGGCTTAAGTCCGCGGTGTATCTGTCGAGCCTCGGGGTCTACGGCGATAGCGGCGGCGCGTGGATCGACGAGGCCGTGGAAACAAGTCCGGCGCTGGCTCGCCGCGGACGCACGCGCATCGACGCAGAGCTCAACTGGCGCTCACTCGCGGCGCGACGAAGCCTGCCGGTCGCCATTCTGCGGCTTGGCGGCATCTACGGTCCGGGACAGAACGCAATGGTGCGGCTGCGGCGCGGCACGGTGCACCGCATCGCCAAACCCGGCCACGTCTCGAACCGCATCCACGTCTACGACATCGCGCAGGCGATCGATGCGGCCTTCGCGCGACGCGCCGACGGCATCTTCAACGTCGTGGACGACGAACCGGCATCGCCGAGCGAACAGATCGCGTTTGCGGCACACCTCATCGGCATCGATCCGCCGCCCGAGATCCCCTATGCGCAGGCCGGCAAGTTGGTCTCGCCCATGACGCTGAGTTTCTACGACGGGTGCATTCGGGCGCGCAACGAGAAGCTCAAGGCCGTGCTCGGCGTGAGGCTACGCTATCCGACCTACCGCGACGGTCTGCGCGCCCTCTACGCGGCCGGCGATCACCTCGCTGTCGCCGCCCCGGCCGCGCCGGCCAAGCCTTGATCGTGCGACCCGCCAGCGCCGCGACCGGTCCGACATGCTAGCATAGTTCGGCAATATGCGAAGCATGCTCTCCACGCAACGCGGCAGGATGTGGGCGGGCGACCCCAGGAGACTGCCAGCAGACTGCCAGGAGAACTGCCATGAGCATCACGGTCTTTATCCGCTACCAGCTCGATCCGTTTCAATGCGACGCCTTCGAAGAATACGCCCGGCGGTGGCTCACCATCATTCCCAAGTGCGGCGGAAATCTTCTCGGCTATTGGATGCCGCATGAGGGCACCAACAACATCGGCTATGCGCTGATTTCGTTCGACAGCCTCGCCGCCTACGAAGCCTACCGCGCGCGGCTCAAGTCCGATCGTGAAGGCGCCGCCAATTTCCGCTTTGCACAGGAGCAACGTTTTATCTTGAGCGAGGAG
>JAFAHL010000298.1 GCA_019237215.1 Hyphomicrobiales bacterium
AGTTGCGCCGTCTGCGCAGAGCCGTCGCAATGGACCACCGGCGCGAGCGCGCGCCCGGCGGCGTTGAGGCGGGCGGCCATGTAGCGGTAAGCCTCCGGATAGATCGAGAGGTCGCTCGCCGCGAACAGCTTGTCGAACGCCTCCGAAGGTTCAACCGGGTCGAGCCGGTCGCGCTCGTAGATCGCGGCGCGCTCGGCGATGCCCCAGCGTCCCCCTCGTCGCTCCAGCCGGTCGAGGAAACGCGCATTGGATGTCATGTCGGCCAGCACGCCGGCGATCTTCTGGCGCACCAAGATGACGATATTGGTCTCGGCCAGCGCGCGATCGCCCGCGAGACGCACCACGGATGGAAAAATGAGATGTTTGGAACGCTGTCCGGCCTCGAAGCTCTGCCGGCAGCGGTCGACGAATTCGCGAAAGCTTCCGCTGAACCAGGAGACCGCAATCTGTCCCTCCGGCACGAAGGTTGCTAGCAGTTGCGGCCACTTGCCCTGGTCGCGATAAAGACCCCAGGCCTGGATCAGCTCGGCGCAGGCATATTTGTCGTTCGCATCCATGGGACCCTCGTTCCTTAGAGCGGATTTTCATCGAACCATCGCTCGCGCATTACGACGGATCGTGCCACATCTTCTCCCTCCCCCGCTTGGGGGGAAGAGGGAGGGGCAACGCGTCTCGCACGGCGTCATCGTCGATTGACGGAGCAAGCCTTCTTTCGCAACTTCCACCCCCTTGAAAAATTCGCATCGATGAAGGACGCGCATGAAAGCGATCGTCATCCACCACTATGGCCCGCCGGAGGTGCTCAAATACGAGAGCGTGCCGGACCCCGAGCCGCGCGTCGGTGAAATCCGCATCCGCATTCACGCCGCCACGGTCAATCGCGTGCTCGACGTGAGCTTGCGGGCCGGCAACGAACGCGCGCGCGGGCCCGTGCTTCCGCTCATTCCAGGCGTCGACTGCGCCGGCGTCGTCGATGCGCTCGGCGCCGGGGTCACGCGCTGGCAACCTGGCATGCGGGTCGCCGCCGCCGGCGTCATGCCGCTCGATATTTGCCCCGAGGACCACAAGTACTATGCCGGGCCGACCGGCATGATGGGCATCAAACGGCCCGGCGGCTTTGCCGAGATGGTCGCGGTGCCGGCCTGCACTGCGATCGAACTCCCCGATCAACTCGACTTCCACCACGCCGCTGTCGTCATGCGCCATGTGCCGACCGCCTGGAATCTGCTCGTCAACGTCGCCGCGCTCAAAGCCGGCGAGACCGTGCTGATCATGGGCGCGGGCGGCAACCTCGGCTCGATCGGCATCCAGATCGCCAAGAACGTGATCGGCGCCAAGGTGATCGCGGCGGCGGGGTCCGACGAGCGCGTGAAAATGGGTCTCGATCTCGGCGCCGACCACGCCGTGAACTACAACGCCTGCGACTTGCAGGCCGAGGTGATGGCGCTGACCGGCGGCAAGGGCGTCGACGTGCTCTACGACAACATCGCCAATCCGAAGGTGCTGCCGAAGGCCTTCCGCGCCATCGGCTTCGACGGCCGACTGGTCACCGCCGGAGCGCATGCGGGGCCGCACGTCGCGATCGACTTCGCCCACCTCTATCACGAGCGCATCACCATCAAGGGCCAGCCCGGCTATCACCCCGCCGACGTGCCGAAATGTTTCGCCGCCGCGGCGGCTGGCAAGATCAAGGCGCAGATCGAGCGGATTCTGCCGCTGTCGCGCGCCGCCGAGGCGCACCGACTGGTCGAATCGGGCGAATCGCTGGGCAAGATCGTGCTCGACCCGACGCGAGGCTAGGCGCTGGCCCGGGCCGCCAAGCCCCATTGCGCCGCCCCAGGTGGAATGCCTATATTTTGGCCACTTCCGTCATCATCGATGACACCAAGCTTCGCCCGTGAGGGCGGGCGGAGCGCAGAGGAGATTTCGCCATGACCGCAGCGCCGCTGATGCCGAAAGCAACCGCCGTGTGGCTGGTCGAGAACACCGCGCTCTCGTTCGATCAGGTCGCCGACTTCTGCAAGCTTCACCCGCTTGAGGTGAAGGCGATCGCCGACGGCGATGCCGCGCAGGGCATCAAGGGCCTCGATCCCGTGCTCACTGGTCAGCTCAGCCGCGAGGAGATCGAGAAAGCCATCGCCGATCCGAACTATCGCCTCAAGCTGCTCGACCCCAAGGTGCGGCTGCCCGAGGCCAAGAAGAAGAAGGGCCCGCGCTACACGCCGGTATCGCGCCGCCAGGACCGTCCGAACGCCATCCTCTGGCTGGTGCGCAACCATCCCGAGCTCAAGGACAGCCAGATCATGCGGCTCGTCGGCACCACCAAGTCGACCATCCAGGCGATCCGCGAGCGCACCCATTGGAATGCATCGAACCTGCAGCCGATGGATCCGGTCACGCTCGGCCTCTGCTCGCAGATCGATCTCGATCTCGAGGTTCACCGCGCCGCCAAGGAAAAGCCGGTCGACGCCGAGGCTCAGGGCGCCACGCTGTTGCCTGCGTCGGAGACCACCATTCGCCGCGAACCCGAACCCGAAGAGAAGAAGCCGGCCGACGAGCTCAATGTCGACGCCGTGTTCGCCAAGCTCAAACAGCTCGGCGGCAAGAGCGAATAGCGAGCTATTTGTTGCCGCGCCACCAGCGATCCAGGCAGTAGCGGCCGCCACCGGTGACGAAGAGGAATAAGAAGCCGCCGATGATCGCGACGTTCTTGGCAAACTGGACGGTCTGGGCGCGGCGCTCCGCCGCCTGAAACACCCAGAAGCGGTGCGAGATCAGCGTCGCGACGATCACGAAGGCGATCATCGCCAGTGCGGCGCAGCGCGTCATCAACCCAAAGACGATGGCGAGGCCGCCGAGAAACTCCACACTCGCGCCGATCGGCGCCAGCACCGGTATCAGGGCGGCGGGCAGCCCGCGCGCCGCCAGCCCCGCGGCGAATGCGTCGAGCCCCATCAATTTGTCGAAGCCGCTCTGGACGAAAATCCCCCCGATGAGAATGCGCCCGAGCAAAAGAATAGCGTCGCCCCAACCCGGTGGGACGCGGTCGATCAAACGGGTTTGCATCGAGGGGCGGTTGAGCGGATCGGGGCTGGACGGAGGGGATGCGGTGCTCATAACCCTATTTTCCAATGAACCTGGCAACCCAGACGCCACGCGTCACGGCTTGCCGGCGGCGCCCTTTGCGAGCGCGCCGAGGCCGCCCGCCATGGCGTCGACCGTCGCTTTGGTCGCGGCTGCCAGCCCGTGACGTGTCGCGAGCCAGCTCGGCTCATTGTAGGAGAGCCACACCTTGCCGTCGGCATCCTGCCAAACCAGCGCCTTCAACGGCAGATCGATGCCCATCGTCTGGTTGGCCTGCATGAGCGGGGTGCCCGCCTTGGCGTTGCCGAATAGGAGCACCTCGGTCGGCCGCAACGACAGCCCCGCCTGCGCGGCCCCGGCGGCGTGATCGATGCGCGCGAACACGGTCATGCCCTTTGCCTTGATCTCGGCTTCGAGCCGATCCATGGTTTCCTTCGGCCCGTAGCTGCTCGCTATCGTCGTCAATCCATCTGCGGCCATGGCATGCGCTCCCAAAAGAAAAATCCCGGCAACGATCGAGATGAGCTTTCTTATCGTCGATCCACGCATCACTGAAGATCCCATCGTTGGTCAGGTTGGTTCTTGAGCGTCATCCCAGCTCGAACGTGGTGACGCCGAACACGCGCTCGAGGCGGACGGGGCGGATCGCTCCAGTATACATCCGCGCGGTCTCGAATACCGGCGTAAGGCCGTGGTCGTGCGCCAGTGCGAGCGCTTCACTATTGACGCTTGGGACGTCGAGAAAGACTTCGCCCGCGCCATCCGCCGCGAGCAGCGCCGCGAAGGTGGCCTCCGCCGCGGCGCGGTCGTCGGCCACCAGCGGGCCGATCCTGCGGCCGCTCCGGCATGGGCGGATCACGCCCCAAGCAGCAAGGCTGCCGTCGCGCACGAGCGCGCGGCCGATATGCCCGCGCGCGCCGATCCATGCGCGCAGGAACGGCGCGCGCGGTGCCGGAAACACCGTGGCGTCGTCCGCCTCAACGGTTGCGAACGGCACGTCCGCGAGCGGCACGATCCCCGCCGGCGACGGCGGACCGGCCGCGACGGTGCCGCCGTAGCGGATATTGGCATACGCGAGCTGAAAGCCCGATTTGCGGTAGTTTTGCTGTTGCGCCACCACGCCGTCGAGACCGATGGTGCGCGGGCGCGCGTGCGCGATGGCCGCGTTCCACATGCGTAACCCATAGCCACGGCCGCGCACATCGCCTCGCACAATGTAGAAGCCGAGGAAGGCGAACCGCGCGTCGTAATTCACGCACGAGATGGTCGCGGCCGGCGCGCCATCGAGCTCGCCGATGAAAAAGCCATCCGGGTCGACGGTGACAAACGAGGCGGCGTCGTCGAGGCCGGGATTCCAGCCTTCCGCCGCCGCCCAATCGGCGGCAAGCGCGATTTCGTCGGGCCGCATCACGCGAATGCGCAGGTCATGTGCGCCCGTCATTTTCGCTCGTCGGCCCTTTAAGCTCCCAAACCCTTGCCCTTCAGCGCGGCGCCGATCTCGTCCAGGATCAGCGGATCGTCGATCGTCGCCGGCATGGTCCAGGCCTCGCCGTCGGCGATCTTCTTCATGGTGCCGCGCAAGATTTTGCCCGAACGCGTCTTCGGCAGCCTCCCGACTGCGATTGCGAGCTTGAACGCCGCGACCGGCCCGATTTTTTCGCGCACGAGCGCGATGCATTCCTGCTCGATCTCCGCGACCGGCCGGTTGACGCCGGCCTTGAGCACGATGAAGCCGCAGGGGACCTCGCCCTTGAGTTCGTCGACGACCCCGATCACGGCGCATTCGGCGACATCCTTATGCGCGGCCAGCACCTCCTCCATGCCGCCGGTCGAGAGCCGGTGGCCGGCGACGTTGATGATGTCGTCGGTGCGGCTCATGACGTGGATGTAGCCGTCCTCGTCCTTGAATCCGTCATCCGCCGTCTTGTAGTAGCCGGGGAATTCGGCCAAGTAGCTCTCTTTGAAGCGCTCATCCTGCTGCCACAGCGTCGGCAGGCACCCCGGTGGCAGCGGGAGCTTGATGACGATCGAGCCGATTTTGTTGGCCGCCACCGGCTTGCGCGCATCATCCACGATGTCGATCTGGTAGCCGGGCATGGCCACCGACGCCGAGCCGTACTTCACCGGCAGCTGCCCCAGGCCCACCGGATTGCCCGCGATCGCCCAGCCGGTCTCGGTTTGCCACCAGTGGTCGATCACCGGCACTTTGAGGAGCTTCTCCGCCCACTGCACCGTGTCGGGATCGGCGCGCTCGCCGGCCAGAAAGAGGGTGCGGAATTTGCTCAGATCGTATTGCGCGAGCAGCTTGCCTTGCGGATCCTCCTTCTTGATGGCGCGGAAGGCGGTGGGCGCCGTGAACATGGCGATGCAGCCGTGCTCGGCGATCACGCGCCAAAACGCGCCGGCATCGGGCGTGCCCACCGGCTTGCCTTCGAACAGGATCGAGGTGCAGCCGTGCAGCAGCGGCGCATAGACGATGTAGCTGTGGCCGACCACCCAGCCGACGTCGGAGGCGGCCCAGTAGACCTCGCCCGGCTCGACGCCGTAGAAGTTCTGCATCGACCATTTGAGCGCGACCATGTGACCGCCATTGTCGCGCACGACGCCCTTGGGTCGTCCGGTCGTTCCCGAGGTGTAGAGGATGTAGAGCGGATCGGTCGCCGCGACCGGCACGCAATCGTAGACCGAACGCGCGAACACGATCGCCTCGTCGCGCAGCTCCGCCCAGTCGTGGTCGCGGCCGGGAACGAGCGCGGCCTCCTGCTGCGGGCGCTGCAGGATGAGACAAGCGTCGGGCTTGTGGCGGGCGAGCGCGATCGCCTCGTCGAGCAGCGGCTTGTATTTGACGATGCGGCCGACCTCGAGGCCGCAGCTCGCCGACAGGATCAGCTTCGGCTTGGCATCGTCGATGCGGGTCGCGAGCTCGTTCGCCGCGAAGCCGCCGAACACCACCGAGTGCACCGCGCCGATGCGCGCGCAAGCGAGCATGGCAATCACCGCTTCCGGCACCATCGGCATGTAGAGGACGACGCGATCGCCCTTCTCGACGCCGAGATTGCGCAGGATCGCGGCGAGCACCTGCGTCTCCACCTGCAGGCGGTGATAGCTGATGGTGCGCTTTTGACCCGCGAGCGGCGAATCATAGATGATCGCCGCCTGCTCGCCGCGCCCGCGCA
>JAFAHL010000701.1 GCA_019237215.1 Hyphomicrobiales bacterium
TCAGGTTTCTGGCGGATCACGAAGCAACACTTCTCTGCTCATTCTCCGCATCGGAGGGAAAATCGTTGTCGAAGGATCACATGGTTACAAAGTGCATGTCTTTGATGAAAGAAATCCAGCCGCACCAAAGTTATTTCAGAGCCATTACGACTGTGAGCGCATCAGGCGATCAATTTCCGACTCTGCCACAGGCGCAGAAGCGAAACGTTCGCATAACGGGGATTGGCAGGGCTGGGTGCTGGAGAGGATTTGAGTTTCTTTATGTTCTCGCTTGACTACAATGACCAAGGAGCCATTCTTCGTCTGGTTAAAGAGCAGCGAGGCCTTTTCGCTCGCCTTCTGTCAAAGGCGCCCGCGCGAAACCTTGACCGGCTCGAACCAAGGGATCGCGACCTAATTCTTGCTATTGCCGACGTGCGCGCGCTTGAGAACGAGCGTCCCGGAGAGGCTCAAGTCCAGTCCGACCAAATCAAACTCTCGCACACCATCGTTGCGTCTTTGCCCAGTTCATCCGCCGAAACCTTGGGCTTGCCGCCGCTCGTCGATCTCACGCTGCATACGGACGCCGAGGGATTGCCGGGGCAAAGGAACTTCCGGCTGAGATACGAATGGCGCAAGAACGGGCAGCGGCAGTTTCCTACCAAAGTCGGTGCGCTGCTCGAAACCTCGGACGGGGTGCGTCGTTTGCCGCTCTGGTTGATGGAGGCCCTGGATGCAGCCGCATAGGCGCTAACATATCGGGACCATGGATTGGTACATGCGTTTTTTTCGCGGAGGCTCTCGCAGATGACGGTACAGAGCCGCCAAGCGGTTTCGCAGGCAAGCGAAGGTCGGCTCGGGCATGATCGCTTGCAGCAGGGAAGCGACGAGCTGGCGCAGCAGGCGCCAGGTCTCCGGCCGGGTCAGGCGGCCAGGGGCAAGCTCTCGGCCCAGCGGGGAGAGTCCTCGAGTCCGTCGACGAGCGGCTCGAGCAGAAGGATGATCAAGAGATGGGCCAGGACGTAAGGTCTGGCGGAGCGTTCGTCAGCGCCTGGCGGTCCCTTGAGGCCGATCAGGCTCTTCAAGCGCTTGAAGCCGAGCTCGATCCGCCATCGGAGGCGATAAAGAGCGAGAATGTCGGCGGTCGGGAAGGCCTCGGGGGGAAGCGAGGTCACCATGATCATCCAGTCCGCGGCGGCGAGCGTTCCTTTGGAAACCTGATGGCCCTGCTTTCGCGCCTGTCGGCGCGCCACCCGTCGCGCGGCCTCGGCGGCTTGCCCGGACTTCTTGACGGCGACGAGCCGCAGAGCGAGCGGCTTGCCGCTCTTGCGTCCAATGAAGATCGGCCGGTCGATCAGTCCGCAGTCCGACGCCTTGCGGAACTCGGCGAGAAGATCGACTGGCTTGCCCTCGGCGTCGAGCCAACGGGCGTTTCTCCAGCCGGCCCGGATCAGCACGTCGGCGTCCTGCTCAAGCACGAGGGCGATGCGGTCGGGCTGCAGATAGGCGCGATCGGCGATGCGGATCTCGCCTTTGACCACTGGGATCCGGTCGAGCGTCTCGCCCCCATGCTGATCGGTCAGCTCGAAATGACCGAAGCGCTCACGCGGAAGATCGAAGGCGCTGTGAATGCGCCACAGCTTGTTCCCCTTCTTGGCTGCCGCTCCGGCCTTTGGGACCGTCGTTGCGTCGATGATCCGGATCAGGCGGCCGCGGCTCGCTTGCGGCGCGGCGGCGGCCAGCGCCTCCCCGACCAAGAGCGCCAACCAGTCGCCGCACCGGCGCAGGCGCTGAAGCAGGGCAACATTGGAAAGATTGGCGAGCCCGATCGCCGTCGCCCAGGCGGCGGTCGATCGCAACCCTCGATCGCCGAGGCAATAGGCCAGGATCAGGCGCAGCAAATCCACGGCAGTTGCGATGGCCCGCGCTCGCAGAAAGGCCTTCGTGTCGCGGGCGCTTTGCTCAAGCGTCGTCGCTCCGCCGAGTCGGGCGACAATGCCTTCCCAATCCTGGGTCACAAGTGATTCGCGAGTCATCCCATGCTGGAATCACAGGCGATTCCAGGACTCAAGAAAAAACTTACGTTAGCGCCTATG
>JAFAHL010000786.1 GCA_019237215.1 Hyphomicrobiales bacterium
GCTGTTGGAGATTTCCTCCAGCGGCACCAAGATCGCCGCACCCACCAGCGGGCCGAACAACATGCCGGCGCCGCCGAGTGCCGCCATGATCAGCATCTTTACCGAGATCAGGATACCGAGCCCTGACTCGGGGTCGACGAAGCCGAACATCATTGCATAGAGCGCACCCGCGACGCTCGTCAGCCCCGCGCTGAGCATGAAAGCATAAAGCTTGGTGCGGCTTGCGGGCACGCCGAGCGAGCGCGCAGCGCGGTCGGAGTCGCGGATCGCACGCAGGTAAAATCCCATCCGGCTGTTAGTCGTCCACCAGGTGATGAGAAGCGTGATGATGAGGATGGCCAGGAACAGATAATAGTAGGGCAGCGCCGAGATGAAGGAGAGATCGAAGACGTCGCGTGGCACGGTCGGGCCGGAAAGGCCGACGGCGGCGCCGAGATATTCGGTGTTGATGACGATGAGCCGCGCGAGCTCGGCGACTGCGATGGTCGCCATGCTGAAATAGTGGCCTGACAGCCGCAGCGTCGGCACGCCGATCGAAGCGGCAATGCCAACTGCGAAGGCGATACCGGCGGGAATGCCAACCATCGGCGGCAGATGGAAGTGGTGATAGGCCCCCATCGCTGCATAGGCGCCGCAGCCGAAGAACACGACATGGCCGACCGACACCTGCCCGGCATAGCCGCCAACGATGTTCCAGGCCGATGCGGCGATGGCATAGAGCAGTACCAGCGCGCCGAGGCGTTGCTGGAACGGCGTTGAGAACAACAGCGGATAGGCGATCACCAGCGCGAGCGCCACCGAGATCCAGATCGCGCGGCGCATCACATCTTGCCCATCAGGCCCTGCGGCCTGAACCAGAGGAAACCGAGGAACAGCGCGTAGACCACGATATCCTTGTAGACGGCGCCGATCAGGTAGCTCGACAAGGATTCAATGACGCCGATCAGGAGTCCCGCCACCAGCGCGCCCGGCACGCTGCCGAAGCCGCCGAGCGACACCGTGACGAAGGCGACGATGCCGAGCGTCTCGCCGACCGTCGGCACGATATAGTAGAAGGTCGCAATCAGCGCGCCGGCCAAGCCCGTGGCGCCCGCGGCGATCGCCCAGGCGATCGCCTGCATGGTATCAGGCCGAATACCCATCAGTTGCGCGGCGGTGGAATCCTCGGAGACTGCCAGCATTTTTGAACCGAGCGAAGTCCGCGTCAGCAACAGATGCATCCCGACCGTTACCAGGAGCGCAACCACGCCGGCCAGGAGCCGCGGGGCCTCGATGCGGATGCCGAACAGTTCAATGGTGCCGCCGACCAGGTTTGCCGGCAGCGTGTTGAAATTCGCACCGAACCACCAGAACACCGAATAACGCAGCAGCAGCGCGAGCCCGAAGGTGCTGAGGATCTGCGCCAGCATCGGCCCCTTCATGATGTCGCGGATCAGCGCGAAATAGACGATGATGCCGAGCGTCGCCAGCAGCAGGATGGCGAGCGGCGCGCCGAGCAGCGGCCCTCCCCCCATCACTGTGTAGACCACGAAGGCGACGTACATGCCGAGCATGACGAAATCGCCATGCGCGAAATTGACGACGTTCATCATGCCCCAGACCAGCGTCAGGCCGGAGGAGAACAGCGCGTAGACGGCGCCGAGCAGGAGGCCGCCGACAATCACCTGAACGAGGACGAAGGACATGACTTACGTTTCCGGTTCAGACGATGGTCAGGGAATGCGGCATAGATGGCAACGGAAAAGGGCGGGGGTTTCTCCCCGCCCCTGAAAAAAATCACCAGCCCTTATAAGGCATCACCGGCGGCTTCTCGGCGCTGGCCTTGGGCCAGACCGTCACATAATTCTCGCCGTCCTGTAGCTGGACGATGACGCCGGAGGCCAGGATGTTCTGGCCCTTGTCGTCGAACTTCACGCCTTTATAGCCGATCATGAGCTGTTCGGGCCTGAGGTCGGTCGCCTTCAGCGCGGCCTGAATCTTGGCCGGATCGGTGGAGCCGGCGCGGTTGATCGCTTCCATCAGCACGAAGAAGCCGGTCATCTGCCGCGCGGCGGTGTCGTCCAACTCGTCGCCGCTCTTCTCCTTGTACATCTTGGCGATCAGCGCGGTGTGGGATCCGGCCGGACCAACGCTCCAGGACGAGCGGTTGAAGGTGCCTTGCGAGATCTTGCCCGTCGCCTTCAGGAAGGAGGGGTCGGAATAGCCGGAGTCGTCGGCGAGCAGCATCGGCGGCTTGTAGTCCTGCGCCTGCATGGTTCTCGCGAACAAGATCGCGTCCGACGTATAGCTGATCATCAGCACGACGTCAGGCTTCTTCTCCTTCAGTTGCAGGACCTGGCTCTGCACGTCAGTGGCATTCGTGGGATAGGCGACATCGATGATGGTGCCCATGCCCTTTTCCTTGAACACGGTCGTAAGCGTGTTGGCGACCGAGCTGCCGTATTCGGTGTTGTCATGGACCAGCGCGATGCTGTCGACCTTGGCGCCCGCCGCCTTCATGTCGGTGAGGAATTCGTAATAGACCTTTGCAAAGTGGGTCGCGATCGGCGTCGTACGGAAGAACCATTTGAACCCGCGTTCGGTGAGGCCGGCAGCCACCGATTCGCCGTTGACGAAGGGAATGCCGTATTTCTCGGTGATGGCGCTGGCGGTCAGCGTGATGCCCGACTGGTAGGCGCCGGTAAGCGCGACGATCTTTTCTTCCGTGATCAGGCGCAGCGCCTGGTTCTGGCCGGTGGCGGGGCTGCCCTGGTTGTCGGCGAACACGACCTCGACCTTGGCCCCTCCAAGGCCGG
>JAFAHL010000005.1 GCA_019237215.1 Hyphomicrobiales bacterium
TTGAACTTGCGCGGCAGGCCGTAGAGCGCGCGTTCGTTGAGGATGTGGAAATGCCATTCGCGCGCGTAGGGCCGGGTGTCGATCAGCTCCTGCGGATCGATGCCCGCGGTGGGCGAGCCCGTGACGTTGCGAATGTTGTCGGCGCCCGAGCCGCGCGAGCACAGCCCGAGATCCTGCACCGCCTCGACCATCGCGACGGCGTTCTTGGCCTCGATCTCGCGCACCTGGAGGTTGGCGCGGGTGGTGACATGGGCATAGCCGCCGCCATAGCGCTCGGCGAGATCGGCGACGCCGGCGAATTGCCAGTGCGCGAGAATGCCGTTGGGCATACGCAGCCGGCACATATAGGAGTTCTGATTGGGCGCCACGTAGAACAGGCCGAAGAAGCGCCAGCGGAAATTGTCAGGCGGTTTGGGATATTCGTTGTTCGCCGCCTGCGCCTTGAGGCGTTCGTAGCCGTCGAAAGGGTGGAGCTCGCGCTTGAATTTCTCCTGCTCGGAGAGCTTGCCGCCAGCGGCAAGCACGCGATCCTGGGCGCGCAAATGCGCGGCGTCGGGCCCGCCCGGCTCCGCCGTTTTCGCTCCCGAACCGGTGGGAGCGCCGGCGCTCGCGCGCGCGGCCTTGGCGATCTGCAGGCCGGCGACGAAGCCTTCGAGGTAACGCTTTTGCTCGGGGTTGAAATCGCCAGACATAGGGGTTGCTTTGGGGTCGCTTTCGGCTTCTTTCTTGAGCAGCGCGCATGCCGAAGCACCGCGCGAACGGCCCCCGTTGGCCCGGTATGCTGCAGAGCAGCAAAGACCGTGCCAAGCCAAATTCCGTTGATTTTGTTAGGGATTTTCCGTTCCGGCCAAAGGCCGTCGCCGCCCTGCTGGGCAGCCGCCGGCGATGACGTTGAAATTCTATGCAGCCTCGATCCTAGGCGCGGCGCGAGCGGATGGCGGTGGCTTTGACGGACCGCAGTGCGGGCGTGCGCGCGTTGACGCACGTCAGCGCCCTTAAGGGTGAGGCAGCAGGCGCGGGAAGCAGCGCTGGTTTTGCGATTACGACTGACCGGCGGATGCGGTGCGACCGAGACGGCCGGCGCCATATCGCCGTTGGGAGAATTTCGCGGCCTCGCCGCTGTCGGCGGGGATGAAGATCTTCTGCAGCACTTGCCGTTGCACCGGCTTCTTGACGATCGGCACGTAGCCGAACCGACTATCGATGCTCTCGACGCCATAGCCGGTGATGAAAACGAACGGAATTTCCCGCGCCGCGAGCACATCGGCGACCGGGTAAACGAATTCTCCGCCGAGATTGACGTCGATAATGCCCGCATCGATGTTGTCGTGCACGGCAGCGACCATGGCCTCGGCCAGCCGGCTGAAGGGTCCGATGACCGAGAATCCGAGTTCGGTCAGGATGTCCTTCATCATCATGGCGACCAGAATCTCGTCTTCGACCAAAAGAACGCGATTGCCGGTTTCGAGCTGAAGCGGAAGCGCCGACCGCTCCTCGCCCACCGTCCAATGGGCGCCGGTACGGTGCGCCAGCGGCTCGATGCTGTCGCCGCGGGGCACGCACACGCTGCAGTGCAGGCCTTCAGGCCGCCAATGGAAGGCGGCCTCGCCCCCGAGCTGACGTTCGATGCTGGCGCTGATCATCCGGATGCCGAAGCCCGGCGCGGCCGGTGCCTGCGGTCGCGGCCCGCCGCTCTCGGTCCAGCGCAGGAGAAGGCTGTGCGGCTGCAATTCCCAATTCACTTCCACGCACCCCGACATCACCGACAGCGAGCCGTATTTGGCGGCATTGGTGCAGAGCTCGTGCAGCGCGAGCGCGAGCGTCTGAGCGGTGCGTGGCTCGAGCGAGACGTCGGGGCCGGCCGCCGCGATCCGCTCGGGAGCATCCGCGCGGTAGGGGGCGAGCTCTTCCTCGACGAGGCGCGCGAGATCGGCGCCCTGCCAGCGGCTCTGTGCGAGCAGCGTGTGTGCGCGCGCCAGCGCCCCGATGCGCCCGTCGACCGCGGCGATATAGGACTTGATGGTGTCCGCGCGGGTCAGGCGCACGATCGACTGCACGAGCGCCAGGGCGTTGCGCGCGCGGTGGTCGACCTCGCGCGCCAACAGCGCTTGGCGCTCCTCAGCCTCCTTGCGGTCGGTGATGTCGACGGTCACGCCGCTGATGCGCACGATGTTGTCAGTGGCGTCGACGCTCGCCACCGCCGTTCCGATACACCAGCGCAGCTCGCCGTTCGGACGGCAGACGCGAAATTCGCTCTGAAAGCTCGGCGTGTTGGGCGCCGCCGGCTTGATTGCGTTCTGCAGATGCTTCCAGTCCTCGGGGTGGATGAGCGCCCTGATATTGTCGACGGTGAGGTCGAAGCTCGCGGGATCGACGCCGAAGATCCGATATTGCCCATCGTCCCACACGAAGTGGCCGTTGACGGGATCCCATTCCCAGGATCCCATGTGACCGGCGGCCAGCGCCAAGCTGCGACGCTCTTCGCTCTGCATCAGCCGCGCGGCCGCGGCCTCCAATTCCGCCGTTCGCTCGGCGACGCGACGCTCGAGCTCCTGGTTGAGCTGTTCGAGCTGCCTGGTTTTGCGATAGAGCTCGGCGAAGATCCTGACCTTGGCGCGCAGCACTTCGGGAATGACCGGCACCGGGACGTAATCGACCGCTCCCATTTCATAGGCGCGCAGGCGGTCGACGTCGGTCAAATGGATGGCGGAAATGAAGATGATCGCGGTGCGCTGAAAGCGCGGATGCTCGCGGATCATCGCCGCCAATTGGAAGCCGTCGAGTTCGGGCATGCACACGTCCACGAGGATGACGGCAATGTCATGCTTGAGGAGGTGTTCGAGCGCCTCTTTGGCCGAGGCAGCCTTGATGAGCCTCTCGCCGAGCTCGGCCAGGATGGTCTCGTAGCTCAAGAGTTTGGCCGGTTGGTCGTCGACCAGCAGGATATTGACCTTGTCCTCAGAGGACATCGCCCCTCTCCCCGGCTAGCGATGCAGCCACATACGCAGCGCCGATAACAGCTGCTCGGTGTTGACCGGTTTGGCCAGATAGTCGGAGGCGCCCGCCTCCATGCATTTTTCGCGGTCGCCTTTCATGGCTTTTGCCGTCAGCGCAATGATCGGCAGCCGTCGGAAGGCTGGCTTCTGCCGGATCACTCGAATGGTCTGATATCCATCCATCTCCGGCATCATGATGTCCATGAGGACGATCGCCAGATCGGGCGTCGTTTCGACGAGCGCGATCGCCTCGCTGCCGGTCGTGGCGGTGAGCACGCGCATACCGCGCCGTTCCAGCACGCTCGACAAGGCGAAGATGTTGCGCGCGTCGTCATCGATCAACAGCACGGTGCGCCCGACCAGATCCTCGTCGGAGCTGGTGAGGCGCTCGAGCATGCGCTGCTTGTCGGGGGGGAGGTCGGTGACGATGCGGTGCAGGAACAAGGCGGTTTCGTCGAGCAGACGCTCCGGCGATTCGACGCCCTTGACCACGATGCTGCGTGCCATGGTGTGCAGCTCGGCGTCTTCCTCCGCCGACAGTTCACGCCCCGTGAACACCACCACCGGCACGTCGGACAGCTCGGCGTCGCCACGCAGTTCCTCCAACACCTCGAAGCCCGACATGTCCGGCAGCCGCAGATCGAGCACGACGCAGTCGCAGGGCTCTCGGCGCAGAACGCGCAAGGCCTCGGAGCCGGTGCCGGCGGTCACGATTTCGATATCGTCGTGGCCGAGCAGTTCCGCGATGCTCATCTGCTCGGCGCGGTTATCTTCCACGACCAGGAGCCGCTTGCGGCGTGGCTTGGCATATTCCTTGATCCGCGCCAACGCCGCCTGCACCCCCTCGGTAGAGGTCGGTTTGGTGACGAAAGCGAAGGCGCCCCGCGCCAGGCCATGCTGGCGGTCTTCGTCCAGCGTGATGATTTGCACCGGAATATGCCGCGTCAGCGGGTTCTGCTTGAGCTGGCTGAGCACCGTCCAGCCCAGCATGTCGGGGAGGAACACGTCGAGCGACACGGCGGTCGGCTGGTACTGCTTGGCGAGGTCGAGCGCATCGGCGCCGCGCGTGGCGACCAGCACCTTGAAGCCCTTCTCGCGCGCCAGATCCACCATGATGCGGGCATAGTGCGGGTCGTCCTCGACCACGAGCAGGATCGAGTCGCCGGGCTGGATCTCAAGTCGATCGTCGGGAATCTGCTCGATCGGACGCTCCGGCACCGCATGGATGCTGGGCGCATGGATTGCCGCCTGCGCGGAGGCGGCGGCCGCCGGCTTGGGCGCCGTGCTCGGGCCGACGTATTTCAGCGGCAGATAGAGCGTGAAGGTACTGCCCACGTCGGGCGAACTGCGCAGCTGGATTTCGCCGCCGAGGAGGTTCGACAGCTCGCGGCTGATGGCGAGTCCCAGCCCGGTGCCGCCGTATTTGCGGCTGGTGCTGGCGTCGGCCTGCATAAACGCCTCGAAAATGACTTTCTGCTTTTCCTGCGGAATGCCGATGCCGGTGTCGGAGACTTCGAAGGCCACCACCGTCGGTGCCTGCTTGAGCACGGGGTGCCCGGCGTTCCAGCCGCTCTGAACCTCCGAAACGTTCAGGCGCACGCCGCCTTGCGTGGTGAACTTGAATGCGTTCGAAAGCAGGTTCTTGAGAACCTGCTGTAGCCGTTTGGAGTCGGTGGTGATGCTGCGTCCAAGATTGGGGTCGAGACTGACCTCGAACGAGAGTTGCCGCGTCTCGGCCTCGTGTCGGAACGGACGCGCCACCATGTCGAGAAGGTTCGTGAACGCGATCTCTTCGGCGTCCACCGTCACGGTTCCGGATTCGATCTTGGACAGATCGAGAATGTCGCTGATCAGGTTCAAGAGGTCGGTGCCGGCGCCGTGGATGGTACGGGCGAACTCGACCTGCTTGGGCACGAGATTGCCGTCCGGATTGTCCGCCAGCTGCTGTCCCAGGATCAGGATGCTGTTGAGCGGCGTGCGCAGCTCGTGCGACATGTTGGCGAGGAATTCCGATTTGTACTTGGAGGTCAGCGCGAGCTCGGTTGCCTTCTCCTCCAGCGCGCGGCGCGCCTGCTCGATTTCCTGGTTCTTGCGCTCCACCTCGACGTTGCGTTCGGCGAGCTGCTCGGCCTTCTGCTCGAGCTGATCGTTGGTCTGCTGCAGCTCACGTTGCTGCGTTTGCAATTCGCCCGCGAGTTGCTGCGATTGCTTGAGCAGCCCTTCCGTCTGCATCGTCGCCTCGATGCTGTTGAGCACGATGCCGATGTTGGTGGTAAGCTGCTCGAGGAACATCATCTGAAGCTCGGTGAATTCGCTGAGCGAGGCGAGCTCGATCACCGCCTTGACCTGATTTTCGAACAGCACCGGCAGCACCACGATATTGCGCGGAACCGCCTTGAACAGCGCCGATCCGATCGGAACGGCGCCCTTGGGCATTTCGCTGATCAGCATTCGCCGCTTGTCGGCGGCGCACTGCCCGATCAGTCCCTCGCCGACCAGAAGCTGCTCGGGATGCCCATTGAGGCCGTCGTCGGCATAGGCCGACAGCAGCTGCAGTCTGGGCGCTTCTTCGCTCGTCGCCTGGTAGATGACGCCGAGCTGCGCGTTGACCAGGGGCGTGAGCTCCGACAGCAGAAGCCGGCCGACGGTGACCAGATCGCGCTGGCCCTGCAGCATGTTGGTGAACTTGGCGAGGTTGGTCTTCAACCAATCCTGTTCGGTGTTGCGGTCGGTGGTGAGCCGCAGGTTGTCGATCATCGTGTTGATGTTGTCCTTGAGCGTGGCCACCTCGCCGCGCGCGTCGACCTGAATCGAGCGGGTCAGGTCGCCCTTGGTCACCGCGGTCGCGACCTCGGCGATGGCGCGCACCTGCGTCGTCAAGTTCGCGGCCAACAGGTTGACGTTGCCGGTGAGGTCCTTCCAGGTGCCGGCTGCTCCGGGCACGTTGGCCTGGCCGCCGAGGCGGCCTTCCACGCCCACCTCGCGCGCGACGCTGGTGACCTGGTCGGCGAAGATCGCGAGCGTGTCGGTCATGTTGTTGATGGTCTCGGCCAGCGCCGCCACCTCGCCCTTCGATTTCACCGTCAGGTTCTGCTTGAGGTCGCCGTTGGCGACGGCCGTCACGACCTTCACGATGCCGCGCACCTGCTCGGTCAGATTGGCCGCCATCACGTTGACCGTGTCGGTCAAGTCCTTCCAGGTGCCGGCGACGCCCGGCACGGCGGCCTGGCCGCCGAGCAAGCCCTCGGTGCCGACTTCGCGCGCGACGCGCGTCACCTCCGACGCGAACGCGTTGAGCTGGTCCACCATGGTGTTGATGGTGTCCTTGAGCTCCAGAATCTCGCCCTTCACGTCGACGGTGATCTTGCGCGAGAGATCGCCGCGCGCCACCGCCGTGGTCACCTCGGCGATGTTGCGGACCTGGGTGGTCAGGTTGGCGGCGAGCAGGTTGACGTTGTCGGTCAAGTCTTTCCAGGTGCCGGCGACGCCCGGCACCACGGCCTGACCGCCGAGGCGTCCGTCGGTGCCGACCTCGCGCGCCACGCGCGTCACCTCGGCGGCGAACGAGCGCAGCTGCTCGACCATGGTGTTGAGCGTTTCCTTCAGCAGCAGGATCTCGCCGCGAACGTCGACCGTGATCTTCTTGGAAAGGTCGCCGCCCGCGATCGCGGTCGCGACCTCGGCGATGTTGCGGACCTGCGCGGTAAGGTTCGAGGCCATGAAATTGACGTTGTCGGTGAGGTCCTTCCAGGTGCCGGCGACGCCCGGCACTTGGGCCTGGCCGCCGAGCTTGCCCTCGGTGCCGACCTCGCGCGCGACGCGCGTGACTTCCGAAGCGAAGGCGTTGAGCTGGTCCACCATGGTGTTGAT
Source organism: Hyphomicrobiales bacterium (assembly GCA_019237215.1). Taxonomy (GTDB): domain Bacteria; phylum Pseudomonadota; class Alphaproteobacteria; order Rhizobiales; family Xanthobacteraceae; genus VAZQ01. The sequence continues at coordinate 6,867 of JAFAHL010000005.1, forward strand.
GGTGTTCTTGAGCTCCAGAATTTCGCCCTTCACGTCGACCGTGATCTTGCGC